>NZ_JAJGQG010000021.1:0-86848 GCF_020783795.1 Xanthomonas sp. NCPPB 1067 | reverse complement strand
AGCGCGTAGGCAGCTGCGGTACCGCCGGCCCAGCCACCGATGTTGCGGCCGGCAAAGTGCGCAAGCTCTGATTGCGCGGCGAGCGGATTGTCTTGGCCGAGTAAGTGTGTGGCGCGCTGGCCGGTCATCACCGTGTCGGCGGCCGTGGCGAACAGGCCGGCGTTGCGTAGCGCCTGGCCGGCCGATAGATCACCTGCCAACAGCTCGGCAGTGGCGAAGCCACGTTGGCCTGGCAGAATGCGTAATGATCGCGCCGCTTCTTCGCCGAGAACGTTTTCGACTTGCAGGATGCCTTGGTCGGAAAGTGTCAGTCGGCCTGCTGCATGGGCTTGCGCTGGTGACACGGTCCCGCCTCCCGAGCTGTCCGTCGATCCACTTTGCAAGTCAGCAGCCATGACGCAGCGTTGACAGATTCGTCAAGCGACGACAGAGCCGCTGATGCTAGCGATACTAGCACCTCAAGACCCTTCTATATTGGCCATCGCGGTGAAATTTGCAGCATAAAGTGATGCGAGCTATGCAGGTTTTGGCCTGAATTATCTGGCATACACCAGTCTTCTCCACCTATGTATGGGCTGCACACCATTGCTGGACGGCTGCTCACTTCACTATGACGTAGCCGCAAGACGCGCTTGCAACGCATACAACGTTTCCGTTCCCGACGCAGCCAGCGCACGAGACGCATAGAGCAAGCGATCGGTCAGCTCGCCGCCGAGGCCAGATTGGCCAGCCTCCCGGGCTGCCTCTCCGGCATGCAGCATTTCCAATACGCCCTGCAGTCCTAGCAAGCAGTGATCGACATGTGCGCACTTGAGCGCCAGGCCGAATTGCATCGGCAGATCGGACCAGTGGATGCCGTTGGTGGCTTCCGCACCACGTGACTCGGACAGGCGGCGGAAGAACACGTCCTCACGCTCATCACCATGGTCGGCCACGGTATGAGCGGCCGGCTGCGAGGCGGTTTCGGTAGTGGTTGAATAGGCAGGACTGGTACGCGGCATGAGGGATCTCCTTGGATAGTGGAGAGCACCGCCATCGTTGACCGGCGCTCGTGCGCCTTGGATTTCGAGCTTCCACACCCGGCTGCAGGATCTACTGCAACTAGGTGATATTCATCGGACTATTCGAGAGTGTCAAGAAGCCTGGGATTGTTCACCTACTCGCGTGCATTGTCTGGCATGCAGGCATGCTCACAGAGAGACAGCGCGGGAGTCGCAGCTGGCCAGATGTGGACCACGTTATTGGCCGACACCCGGACGATGCATTGGGCTCGCAATCGTACGGAGCAATTCCGCATGTAAACAAGGCGACCCTTGGGCCGCCTTGTGCAAGGACAGGCAACTCCGTAACTGCGTCGGCTCAGCCAAGGTGATGGCGAAGCACTCGCTCCGCCATCACCTCGATGCATACGCTTACACCCCGTGCGCCGCCAGCTGCCCCAGGCGCTGTACCGCCACCGACACGGTGGGGTAGTCCAGGGTCTTCTGCTCGGCGACATCGGCGAGCATGGCCAGGGTGAAGCGCAGGCTGGAATCGTCGCGTGCCATCCAGTTGGCCACCTTGTCCTCGGCGCTGCTGCCCGGCATGGTCAGCGCCTGGCCCACCAGGGTGCGTTGGTGCGCGGCCAGTTCGTCGCGCAGCACGCCGCGTGCCACCGCGTGCCAGCGGCCGTTGACCTCCAGCGCGTCGATCTGTTCGAACAGCCACGGCAGGCGCAGCGCATCGCCCAGGCGGAAATGCACCTTGGACACTTCCACCGGCTTGAGCTTGCGGGTGCGTGCGGTTTCGATGATGTCGAATGCCGGCTCCAGATAACGCAGCTCGCACAGTTGCTGCGCCAGCTCCGGCGGCAAGCCTTTCTCCTGCCATTCCTTGACGCTGCCTTCGTACTGCGGGCGCTGCGCGTCCGACAATACGCCCGACGCTACGCGGATATCGTTGAAGGGGCCGTGGTAGCGCTCCACCGCCGCGGTGATGCCGGGCATCTGGCCCGGACGCAGCAGCAGCCAGCGCACGAACGAGCGTTGCAGGCGCCAGATCACCTCCAGCGCGTCGATCTGCACCGACTCGGGCACCTTGCCGTCCAGCGCATCGATCTGCGTCCACAGCGCGCGCGCATCCAGCGTCTCGCGGCTGATGGTGTAGGCCTTGGCGACCTCGCCGATGCTGCGGCCGGTGTCTTCCTGCATGCGCATCAGGAAGGTGGCGCCCATGCGGTTGATGGTGGTGTTGGTGACCGCGGTGGCGATGATCTCGCGCTTGAGGCGGTGGCGTTCCATCGCATCGGCGTACTTCTTCTGCAGCGGCTGCGGGAAGTAGCGCTGCAGCTCCTTGGACAGGTACGGGTCTTCGGGAATATCCGATTCCAGCAGTTGCTGGAACGCCACCAGCTTGGAGTACGACAGCAGCACCGACAGCTCCGGTCGGGTCAGACCCTGCCCGCGCGCCTTGCGTGCGGACAGCTCCGCGTCGGAGGGCAGGAACTCGATCTGGCGGTCGAGCAGGCCCTGCAGCTCCAGCGTGCGGATGAAGTGCTGCTTGGAGCCCAGGCGCTTGACGCTCATGCGCTCCATCAGGCTGATGGCCTGGTTCTGGCGGTAGTTGTCCCACAGCACCAGGTCGGCCACTTCGTCGGTCATCGACGCCAGCAGTTTGTTGCGCGCGTCATAGGTGAGCTTCTTGGCCTGCACCATGTCGTTGAGCAGGATCTTGATGTTCACCTCATGGTCGGAGGTGTCCACGCCGGCCGAGTTGTCGATGAAGTCGGTATTGAGCAGCACACCGGCCTGTGCGGCCTCGATGCGCCCCAGCTGGGTCAGGCCCAGGTTGCCGCCCTCGCCCACCACCTTGCAGCGCAGCTCGCCACCGTTGACGCGCAGGCCGTTGTTGGCGCGGTCGCCCACGTCGGCATGAGATTCGCTGGCAGCCTTGACGTAGGTGCCGATGCCGCCGTTCCAGAACAGATCCACCGGCGCCTTGAGGATGGCGTTCATCAGTTCGTTTGGCGAGAGCTGCTTGACGTTGGCCTCCAGGCCCAGCGCTTCGCGCACCGGCACACTGATCTCGATGGATTTGAGCGTGCGCGGGTAGATGCCGCCACCGGCACTGATCAGTTTGGCGTCGTAATCGGCCCAACTGGAGCGCGGCAGCTTGAACAGGCGATCGCGCTCGGCGAACGACGTGGCCGCATCGGGGTTCGGATCGAGGAAGATATGGCGGTGGTCGAACGCGGCCAGCAGGCGGATGTGCTTGGAGAGCAGCATGCCGTTGCCGAATACGTCGCCGGACATGTCGCCGATGCCGACCACGCTGAAATCCTGGCTCTGGCAATCGCGATCCATCGCACGGAAATGGCGTTTCACCGACTCCCACGCACCGCGTGCGGTGATGCCCATGCCCTTGTGGTCGTAACCCACCGAGCCGCCGGAGGCGAACGCATCGCCCAGCCAGAAACCGTGTTCCAGCGCCAGGCCATTGGCGATGTCGGAGAAGGTGGCCGTGCCCTTGTCTGCCGCAACCACCAGATACGGGTCGTCCTGGTCGTGACGCACCACCTGCGGCGGCGGCACGATCTTGCCAGCGACGATGTTGTCGGTGATGTCGAGCAGGCCCTGGATGAACAGCTTGTAGCAAGCGATGCCTTCTGCCTGGATGGCATCACGGTCGCCGCCCACCGGCGAACGCTTGACGTAGAAACCACCCTTGGCGCCGACCGGCACGATGACGGTGTTCTTGACCATCTGCGCCTTGACCAGGCCCAGCACCTCGGTACGGAAGTCCTCGCGACGGTCCGACCAGCGCAGGCCGCCGCGCGCCACCGCGCCGAAGCGCAGGTGCACACCTTCCACGCGCGGGCCATACACGAAGATCTCGCGGTACGGACGCGGCTTGGGCAGGTCGGGCACGCGTGCCGAGTCCAGCTTGAAGCTGATGCAATGGCCGTGCTTGCCGTGCTTGTCGGTCTGGTAGTAATTGGTGCGCAAGGTCGCATCGATGACGTCGATGAAGCTGCGCAGGATGCGGTCTTCGTCCAGGCTGGAAACGCGATCCATCAGCTTGAGCAAGGCGGCGCGGGTAGCCTCCTGCTGTGCGGCACGATCGCCGCCGCGCGCCTCCATCACCGCTTCCAGCGCCTTGCGCGTGGTGTCGTCGTCGCCCGCCAGCGCAGACAGCTCTTCGCGCAGGCGCTCCTGGCCGGCGAAGATCTGCGCCTTGGTCTCGGAGCCGGTGGATGGATCGAAGCGCGCTTCGAACAGTTCCACCAGCAGGCGCGCCAGCAAGGGATAGCGGGTGAAGGTGGTCTCCACGTACGCCTGCGAGAACGGGACCGCGGTCTGCAGCAGATACTTGCAGTAGGCGCGCAACAACGCGACCTGCCGCCAATGCAGGCGGGCGGCCAGGATCAGGCGGTTGAAACCGTCGTTCTCGGCATCGCCGTTCCAGATGCGCTCGAAGGCCTCGCCGAAGCTGGCATCGGCACTGGCCGCATTGATCTTGCCGGCGGTGGATTCGACTTCGAAATCCTGGATGTAGACCGGCGTCTCGCCCACCTGCAGCCGGTACGGCCGCTCGGAGATCACGCGCAGGCCCATGTTCTCCATCATCGGCATCGCATCGGACAACGGGATGTCGTCGAGCTGCCGGTACAGCTTCAGGCGCAGGCCTTCGCCGGCATCCAGCCGCATGCCATCGTCGCGCCGGATCTCCTGCAGGCTCAGGTGCAAGTCGTCCGGACCGTCCAGCGAGGCCAGGTGTTCGACGTCGGACACCGCCGATTCGATCGACGAATCCTCGATATAGCCGGCCGGCAGCGCGCGGCCGAAATTGGCGGCCATGCGCAGCCCATTGGCCTCGCCATGCCGCGCCACCAGCGCCTCGCGCAGCGCGTCGCGCCAGTTGCGCAGCAGATGCGCCAACCGCGATTCGAGTTCGGTGGTATCGAATTCCAGCGCTTCGCCGCTCTTCGGCCGCACGATCAGGTGCAGCTGTGCCAGCGGCGATTCGCCCAGCACCACCGACGAGTCGATGTATTCGCCGTGCAGTGCGCCCTTCAGCAAGGCCTCGATGCGCAGGCGCACATCGGTATTGAAGCGCTCGCGCGGAATGTACACCAGCGCGGAGATGAAACGCCCGTACTTGTCGCGGCGCAGGAACAGGCGGCTGCGCACGCGCTCCTGCAAGCCGAGAATGCCCATCGCGGTGCGATACAGCTCTTCCTCGTTGGATTGGAACAGTTCCTCGCGTGGCAGCGTCTCGAGGATATGGCGCAAGGCCTTGCCGCTGTGGCTGCTCGGGGTCAGCCCCGACTTGCTCATCACGTATTCGTGGCGCTGACGCACCAGCGGGATCTCCCACGGGCGGCGGTTGTACGCGCTGGAGGTGAACAGCCCGAGGAAGCGCTGCTCGCCGACGATGCGCCCCTTGGCATCGAACTCCAGGATGCCGATGTAATCCATGTAACCGACCCGATGCACGCGCGAGCGTGCATTGGTCTTGGTCAGGATCAAGGCGTCCTTGAGCTTGGCCGAGGCATTCAGGCCGTGCGCCGCCAGGGTGGTCACCGGGCGCGCCGGCGCGGTGTCACGGCCGCGCATCAGACCCAGCCCCGACTCCTCCACCGGCGCCAGCACGTCCTGCCCGCCCTGCTTTTCCACCCGGTATTCGCGGTAGCCGAAGAAGGTGAAATGGTCGGCGGCCGCCCAGCGCAGGAATTCCTGCGCCTCGTGGCGGTTGATGTCGTCGATCGGCAGGCGGCGGGTGGCCAGGTCGTCGGCCAGCATCACCATCCGTTCGCGCATCGCGGCCCAGTCGTGCACGATGGCGCGCACCTCGGCCAGCACCTTGCGCACTGCCGCTTCCACGTTGGGCATGTCCTCGGCCGGCTGGCGGTCGATCTCCAGCACCATCAGCGATTCGCTCTTGCCCTCGCCCACCGCAGTCAGCTTGCCGGCCTTGTCGCGCGCGATGCGCAGCACGGGGTGGCCCAGCACGTGCACGCCGATGCCCAGCTCCGCCAGCGTCATGCTCACCGAGTCCACCAGGAACGGCATATCGTCGTTGACGATCTGCAGCACGGTATGCGGCGACTCGTAGCCGTGGCTCTTCAGAGTGGGGTTGAACACCCGCACGTTGGTCGTCCCGGCCTTGCGGCTGCGCGCGAACTCCAGCATGTCTGACGCCAGCGCCGCCCACTGCTCGGGTGGGTGGTTGGGAAATTCGTCTTCTTCCATGCGCCGGTAGAAGTCGGCAGCGAACGCCTGCACTTCGGCCTGGCGAGCGGCCGGATAGCGCTTGCGCAGGGCGGCGAACACCGGCTCGAGGGTGATCGCCCGAGGTTCGGTGGCCAGCACGGGGACGGCACGTTCGGCGACCTGTTTGCGCGACGGCGTGGACGATTTCGAAGCGGCTTTCTTGGCTGTCATGAGTAGAGCTGGACTGCTCGGTGGAAAACCTGAATTGTACCGACCGACTGTGACGGCGCCTTGCTGCATAGCGCAATGGCAGGCCTGCAGCTGAGGTTGTCAGCCGCCTGGACACGACGGATCCAGGGCACTCGGCCCGCAGCGGCGCCGCATTCACCGCAAGCCGCCACAACCGGCAAAGTCTTCGCGAAGGCTTGGCACACAAGGCGTTGTGCAGAGTGGCGGACGCGCGTCAAGCCTGTTTAAAAACTAAACTGGACGGTATAGTCTAGTCCCATGAGCCCCCGTCCCACCCGTGCTGCCCGCCGTCCGGATTGCGATCGCCGCATCCATGCCGCCGTCCAGGCCCTGCTCGCCGAACGCGGCGTGCAGCTGAGCATGGACGCGGTGGCCGAGCGCGCGGGATGCTCCAAACAGACGCTCTACAGTTACTACGGCTGCAAGGAAAACCTGCTGCGCGATGTGCTACAGGACCACGTGCACCTGGCCATGGCACCGCTGGGCACCGACTCGGGCGATCTGCGCGCGGACCTGCTGGCCTTCGCGCTGGCCCATCTTGACCATCTGAACAGTCCAGATGTGTTACAGACCTGCCGTCTGGTGGAAGCCGAGTCGCAGCGGTTTCCGGCCCAGTCACGGCAGATCTTTCACGAGGGCGTGATCGGCATGCAGCAGCGGCTGGCGCATCGCTTCGACCAGGCGATCGCCGCCGGCGAGCTGCGGCATGACGATGCGCACTTCATGGCCGAGCTGCTGCTGAGCATGATCGTCGGGCTGGATTTCGATCGCCAACGCTTCCAGGTGCCGCATCGCGCCGACCTCACCGCCAGGCAGCACTGGGCGCAGTTCGCCGTGGACAGTTTCATGCGTGCGTTCGCCGCGACCTGCGCCGCGCCTGCACCGGCACCAACCGCTCTTCTCTCTTCAAGACCCTAACGGAGTTCCTCCTGATGATCGCCCCGCTCCGCACCTTCGGCCTGGCCTGTGCCATCACCGTGGCGCTCGCTGCCTGCAGCAAGCCAGAACAACAGCAGGCGCCACCGCCGCCGGTCGTGTCTGTGCTGGACATGAAGCCGCAGACCCTGCCGCTGGAGCGCGACCTGGTCGGTCGGCTTTCGGCTTTCCGCTCGGCCGACGTGCGGGCACGTGTGGATGGCGTGGTCCTCAAGCGGCTCTACACCGAAGGCACCGACGTCAAGGAAGGCCAGCCGCTGTTCCAGATCGACCCGGAACCGCTGCGGGCCACGCTGCTGCAGGCGCAAGGGCAGCTGGCGGCCGCCGAGGCGACCTATGCCAATGCCCAGATCGCTGCCAAGCGCGCGCGCAGCCTGGCGCCCCAGCAGTACGTCTCGCGCGCGGACATCGATACCGCCGAGGCCAACGAGCGCTCGTCCCGCGCCAATGTGCAGCAGGCGCGCGGCACGGTCGAGGCGGCCCGTATCCGGCTCGGCTTCGCCAGCGTGACCGCCCCGATCACCGGGCGCGCCGGCATCCAGCGGGTGACCGAAGGCGCCCTGGTCGGCGCTGGCGAGGCGACCCTGCTGACCACCGTGGACCAGATCGATCCCCTGTACGTGAACTTTGCGATGAGCAGCGAAGAACTGGCCGCGCTGCGCCAGGCGCAGAGCAGCGGCAGCGTGCAGCTCAGCGGCGACGGCAAGTCCACCATCAACGTGGAGCTGGGCGACGGCAGCCAGTACCCGCATCCGGGCACGCTGGACGTGTCGGCAGTGACGGTGGATCCGAGCACCGGTGCAGTGTCGTTGCGCGCGACCCTGCCCAATCCGGAACAGGCGTTGCTGCCGGGCGCATTCGTGACCTTCAAGGCCAGCCTGGGCCAGCGCAACAATGCCTATCTGTTGCCGCAGCAGGCGCTGCAGCGCGATGCGGTCGGCGCCTACGCACTGGTCCTGGGCAAGGACGGCAAGGTGGTCCGCAAGAATCTCACCGTGGACGGCCAGCAGAAGGGGCAGTGGATCGTGACCGGTGGCGTTGCCCCGGGCGATCAGGTCATTGTCGATGGCATCCAGAAGGCCAAGGAGGGTCAGCCGGCCAAGGGCGAGCCCTGGGATCCGAACAAGCCCGCCGCCGGCGCGCAGCCAGGTGCGCCAGGTGCAGCACCGGCTGCGGGCCAGGCCGACAAGGCGGCCGGCGCGTCTGCCGATGGCGCCGCCCCGGCCGCGCAGGAACAGCCCAAGCAGGACGCGGCCGCGCAACCGGCCGACTCCCAGTCCAAGCAGCAGTGACGGAACCCGGACATGCCTAAGTTTTTCATCGAACGCCCGATCTTCGCCTGGGTGGTGGCGATCCTGATCTCGCTCGCGGGCGTGATCTCGATCCTGAATCTGGGTATCGAGTCGTACCCCACCATCGCTCCGCCGCAGGTCACCGTCAGCGCCACCTTCCCCGGCGCCAGCGCCGACACCGCCGAAAAGGCGGTGACCCAGGTCATCGAGCAGCAGCTCACCGGTATCGACCACCTGCTGTACTTCAACTCGTCTTCGGCCTCCAACGGCCGCGTGACCATCACGCTCACGTTCGAAACCGGCACCGACGCGGATATCGCCCAGGTGCAGGTACAGAACAAGGTGTCGCTGGCCACGCCGCGTTTGCCTTCGGAAGTGACCCAACAGGGCGTGGTGGTGGCCAAGGCCAACGCCGGCTTCCTGATGGTGGCCGCGCTGCGCTCGGACAACCCGTCGATCGACCGCGACGCGCTCAACGACATCGTCGGTTCGCGCGTGCTGGAGCAGATCTCGCGCGTTCCCGGCGTCGGCAGCACCAACCAGTTCGGCGCCGAGTACGCAATGAACATCTGGTTGAACCCGGAGAAGCTGCAGGGCTACAACCTGTCGGCGACGCAGGTGCTGACCGCGGTGCGCAACCAGAACGTGCAGTTCGCTGCCGGCTCGGTGGGCGCCGACCCCACGCCTGAGGGCATCAGCTTCACTGCCACGGTGTCGGCCGAAGGCCGGTTCAGCTCGCCGCAGGAATTCGAGAACATCATCCTGCGTACCGACAACAACGGCGCGACCGTACACCTGAAGGACGTCGCCCGCGTCACCATCGGCCCGAGCAACTTCGGCTTCGACACCCAGTACAACGGCAAGCCCACTGGCGCATTCGGTATCCAGTTGTTGCCGGGCGCCAATGCGTTGAACGTTTCCGAAGCCGTCGGTGCCAAGCTCGACGAACTGCAGCCCACCTTCCCGCAGGGCGTGACCTGGTTCGCGCCTTACGAGTCGACCACCTTCGTGCGCATCTCCATCGAGGAAGTGATCCACACGCTGGTGGAAGCCATCGTGCTGGTGTTCCTGGTGATGCTGCTGTTCCTGCAGAACTTCCGTGCCACGATCATCCCGACCCTGGTGATCCCGGTCGCGTTGCTGGGCACGTTCTTCGGCATGTACGCCATCGGCTTCACCATCAACCAGCTGACCCTGTTCGCGATGGTGCTGGCGATCGGCATCGTGGTGGACGATGCGATCGTGGTGATCGAGAACGTCGAACGCATCATGAGCGAAGAGCATCTGGAGCCCAAGGCGGCCACCCAGAAGGCGATGACCCAGATCACCGGCGCGGTGGTGGCCATCACCGTGGTGCTGGCGGCGGTGTTCATTCCGTCCTCGCTGCAGCCGGGCGCGTCCGGTGCGATCTACAAGCAGTTCGCATTGACCATCGCCATGTCGATGGGCTTCTCCGCGTTGCTGGCGCTGACCTTCACTCCGGCGCTGTGCGCCAGCTTCCTCAAGGCCACCCACTCGGACAAGAAGAACTGGATCTACCGCACCTTCGACAAGTACTACGACAAGCTGGCGCACCGTTACGTGGGCGTGGTCGGCCACACCCTGAAGCGTTCGCCACCGTGGATGATCGTGTTCGTGGTGCTGGTGGTGCTGTGCGGCTTCCTGTTCACCCGCATGCCCGGCAGCTTCCTGCCGGAAGAAGATCAGGGCTTTGCGCTGGCGATCGTGCAGTTGCCGCCGGGCGCTACCAAGATCCGGACCAACGACGCATTCGCACAGATGCGTGCGGTACTGGACAAGCAGCCGGCGGTGGAAGGCATGCTGCAGATCGCCGGCTTCAGCTTCCTGGGCTCGGGCGAAAACGTGGGCATGGGCTTCATCCGGCTCAAGCCCTGGGAGGAGCGCGACGTCACCGCCGATGAGTTGATCAAACAACTCAACGGCGCCTTCTACGGTATCAAGGGCGCGCAGATCTTCGTGGTCAACCTGCCCACCGTGCAGGGCCTGGGCCAGTTCGGCGGCTTCGACATGTGGCTGCAGGACCGTGCCGGCGCGGGCCAGGAAGCCTTGACCCAGGCGCGCAACACCGTGCTGGGCAAGGCGGCGGAAAAGCAGGACACCCTGGTCGGGGTGCGCCCGAACGGCCTGGAGAATGCGCCGCAGCTGCAACTGCACGTGGACCGCGTGCAAGCGCAATCGATGGGATTGAACGTCAGCGACATCTACAGTTCGATCCAGTTGATGCTGGCGCCGGTGTACGTCAACGACTACTTCGCCGAAGGCCGCATCAAGCGCGTCAACATCCGTGCCGACGACCAGTTCCGTACCGGCCCCGAATCGCTGCGCAACTTCTTCACCCCCAGCACCACCGCCACCGGCATCGATGGCCAGCCCGGCATGATTCCGTTGAGCAACGTGGTCAAGGCCGAGTGGACCTACGCCTCGCCGGCGTTGAATCGCTACAACGGCTATTCGGCGGTGAACATCGTCGGCAACCCGGCCCCGGGCGGCAGCTCCGGCCAGGCGATGACGGCGATGGAGGAGATCGTCAACAACGATCTGCCACCGGGCTTCGGTTTCGACTGGAGCGGCATGTCCTACCAGGAAATCATTGCCGGCAACGCGGCCACGCTGTTGCTCGCCTTGTCGGTGGTGGTGGTGTTCCTGTGTCTGGCCGCGCTCTATGAGAGCTGGTCGATCCCGGTCGCGGTGCTGATGGTGGTACCGATCGGCGTGCTGGGCGCGATCGTGTTCTCGATGTTGCGCGGGCTGCCGAACGATCTGTACTTCAAGATCGGCATGATCACGGTGATTGGCCTTGCGGCCAAGAATGCGATCCTGATCGTGGAATTCGCAGTGGAACAGCGTGCGTCGGGCAAGACCTTGCGCGAAGCAACGCTGGAGGCGGCGCATCTGCGCTTCCGCCCGATCCTGATGACCTCGTTCGCGTTCATCCTGGGCGTGCTGCCGCTGGCGATCTCCACCGGTGCCGGCGCCAACTCGCGTCACTCCATCGGTACCGGCGTGATCGGCGGCATGGTGTTCGCTACCGTGCTCGGCGTGATCTTCATTCCGCTGTTCTTCGTGGTGGTGCGCCGCATGCTGGGCGACAAGCTGGACGAGCAATCCAAGGAATATCTGGTCGCCCAGAACGACTCGGGGACGCATCGTCCGGATCGTTGAGTCAGACGTTTGTTGCAAATACAAGAGCCCCGGCAGTGCCGGGGCTTTTTTGTGCTTTGATCTCAAGGTTTGACTGCATCCAAACCAAGCGACGACTCGAAGCGGTTTTCTCGAATGGCGCGCGGATGGACCAGTTGGAGAGCCTCCAATCGGCGACTTCGTTGCAGGGCCCTTGCCCGCCTACCATCGCGGGACACGCTGCAAGTACGTCCTTGTAAGCTCTTACGCGGCATCCATGCCGCGTAAGGTCCCGCGACGGTAGACGGGCAAGGACCAATCACGATGGCCGGTGCGCAGAGTTTTCAACAAGGCAATCAGCAAACTGCGCCACGCGGTGTGCTCGCTCTTCAACAAGCGACCAACACCCTGTCTAGTGCGGTGCCCTCGCCGATTGCGGGACCGTTGGCGGCATGGATGCCGCCATCGAGCCCCCATGGACGGGTTCACGGCGTGTCCCGCGAGCGGTGAGGGCGCCGCGCGCGCGCCGAGCCAGACGTTTGACTTCGAGCGGTAAGGGCATGCCGCGCTCACGACGAGCCAGGCGTGTTGACCGGCGCTGAGCGCTACCCAGGTGCAGTCAGATGCCCGGTGTGCGCGTTCCAGTCGACCCACGCACCACGCAACGGCCGGTCATCACCATGCGCCGGATCGGCAACTGCGGGTTGCGCAGGCGTTCGAGCAGCAGCGACATCGCCGCGCGCCCCATGTCTTCGACCGGCTGCTCGACCACGGTGATGCCGGGTTCGACCAGATCGGTCCAGCGTTCGTTGTCGAACCCGGCCAGGGCCAGGTCCTGCGGCAGGCGCAGGCCGGCGGTACGCGCTGCCTTCAGCGCACCCATCAGCAGCAGGCTGTTGCTGGCGACGATGGCCTCGGGCCGGTCATCGCTGGCCAGCCATGCTCCCAGCTCGGCGATCGCCGCCTCGGCGGTCGGCGCCACTTCGCGATAGTCCGGCTCCAGTCCCTGCACACGCATCGCGGCCAGATACCCATCGCGGCGCTCGGCCGCGGTGGTGCTGGTGCTGCCGAACAGCCCGCCGATACGCCGATAGCCCTGCGCCTGCAGGTGCGCCACCAGCTCGGCCATCGCCGCCGCGTTGTCCAGTACCACGCTGTCGTAGCGGCTACCGGGGCCGGCGCGATCCACCAGCACGGTGGGGTAATCCAGCGACAGCTCGTGCATGCGGCCCACGGTCACGCGGGTCGGTGCGAAGATCAGTCCAGTGATGCGCTCTTCCTGCATCAGCTCCAGGTACAGCGCCTCGCGCGCGGGATCTTCATCGGTATTGCACAGGGTCACGCGCATACCGGCACGGTAAGCGACCTCTTCCACCGAACGGATCAGCGCAGTGAAGTATGGATTGCGGATGTCGGCCACGATCACCCCGAGGATGCCGGACTGCTGGGACCGCAATCGCCGCGCCATCAGATTGGGCCGATAGCCGGTCTGGCGCACCGCCGCTTCCACCTTGGCGCGGACCTCCTCGCTGACCGGGCCGTTGCCCAGGGCCCGCGACACCGTTGACTTGGACACGCCGGCCACGCGGGCGACATCGTTGATGCTGATATTCACTGGAACCGTTCCCGCCTCCATTGCCGCGCCTTGACCCAAGCGCCCGTTGCCAGATACTAACCCGAAAGCATTACAACACTCTTGTGCACCGCACATTGACCTGAAGAGTGGGAACGTTCCCACTATACTCACCCGCCCGACCACCGGAGCCTGTCGTGTCCCCTCCGTCGCTTGCCCCCGTCACCTCCGACCTCGTCCGCCTGCGCGCCTCTGCCCGCGACAAGGACGACGCCATCGCCCAGGCCGCCCAGTTGCTGATCGCGGCCGGCTGCGTGGCGCCGGGCTACGAGGCCAGCATGCGGCGCCGCGAAGGCCTGGCGAACACCTTCCTGGGCCATGGCTTGGCTATTCCGCACGGCGTGGGCGAGGACCGCCACCTGGTGCGCCGCGACGGTATTGCCGTGCTGCAGTTGCCCGAGGGCGTGGAGTGGAACCCGGGCCAGACCACCCGGCTGGTGGTCGGCATCGCCGCGCAATCGGACACCCACATCACCCTGCTGCGCCGGTTGACCCGGTTGATCCAGGACCCTGCGCAGTTGGACGCGCTGTTCAGTACCGACGACCCGGCCACGATCGTGGCCGCGCTGACCGATGACCGTGCCCCTGAGGTCAGTGCGGCACCGGCCACCGACCTAGCCGAAACCTTCGACTGGACCATCCCCTACCCCAGCGGCCTGCACGCGCGCCCGGCCACCCGCTGGGCCGAGACTGCGCGTGGCTTCTCGGCCCGCGCGCAGGTACGTGCCGGCGACCAGGCTGCCGATGCCAAGAGCCTGGTCGGCCTGTTGCAGCTCGGCCTGCGTGCCGGCGACAGCATCACCGTCTCGGCCGAAGGCAGCGACGCAACGGCGCTGCTCAAGCGCCTGCGCGCCGTGATGGACAGCCTCACCGCACAGGAAAAGGCAGACGCCGAACGCGCCGCACAACGCCGCGCCGCGCCGGTGGTCGGCTGGACCCCGCCGCAGGCGCAGCCGGCCATCGTCGGTATCGGCGCCAGCCCGGGCGTGGCGATCGGCATCGTGCACCGGCTGCGTGCGGCGCAGACCGAGGTGGCCGATCGACCGGTGGGCCTGGGCGATGGCGGTGCGCAGCTGCACGACGCACTGACCCGCACCCGCCAGCAGCTTGCGGCGATCCAGGACGACACCCAGCGCCGTCTCGGCGCTTCGGATGCGGCCATCTTCAAGGCCCAGGCAGAACTGCTCAACGACACCGATCTGATCACCCGCACCTGCCAGTTGATGGTCGAAGGCCACGGCGTGGCGTGGTCGTGGCATCAGGCGGTGGAACAGATCGCCTCCGGTCTGGCGGCACTCGGCAATCCTGTGCTCGCCGGCCGCGCGGCCGACCTGCGCGATGTGGGCCGCCGGGTGCTGGCCCAGCTCGACCCGTCTGCGGCGGGCGCCGGCCTCACCGACCTCCCCGACCAGCCTTGCATCCTGCTGGCCGGCGACCTGTCGCCGTCGGACACCGCCAATCTGGACACCGCACGCGTGCTCGGCCTGGCCACCGCGCAGGGCGGGCCGACCTCGCATACCGCGATCCTCTCGCGCACGCTCGGCCTGCCGGCGCTGGTCGCGGCCGGCGGCCAGCTGCTGGAGATCGAAGACGGCGTCACCGCCATCATCGACGGCAGCAGCGGACGGCTGTACATCAACCCGTCGGAGCTGGATCTGGATGCGGCGCGCACGCACATCGCCGAGCAGCAGGCGATCCGCGAGCGCGAGGCCGCGCAGCGCGCATTGCCTGCCGAAACCAGCGATGGCCACCACATCGACATCGGCGCCAACGTCAACCTGCCCGACCAGGTCGCGATGGCGCTGACCCAGGGCGCCGAAGGCGTGGGCCTGATGCGCACCGAGTTCCTGTTCATGGAAAGCGGCCGCACGCCCAGCGAGGACGAACAACACGCCACCTACCTGGCGATGGCGCAGGCGCTGGATGGCCGCCCGCTGATCGTGCGTGCGCTGGACATCGGCGGCGACAAGCAGGTGGCGCACCTGGAACTGCCGCACGAAGAAAACCCGTTCCTGGGCGTGCGCGGCGCGCGCCTGCTGCTGCGTCGCCCCGACCTGCTGGAGCCGCAACTGCGTGCGCTGTATCGCGCCGCCAAGGACGGCGCGCGGCTGTCGATCATGTTCCCGATGATCACCTCGGTGCCGGAGCTGAGCGCGCTGCGCGCCATCTGCGCACGCCTCCGCGCCGACCTCGATGCGCCGGAAGTACCGATCGGCATCATGATCGAAGTGCCGGCCGCCGCCGCGCAGGCCGACGTGCTGGCACGCCACGCAGACTTCTTCTCGATCGGCACCAACGACCTCACCCAGTACGTGCTGGCGATCGACCGCCAGAACCCCGAACTGGCCGCCGAAGCCGACAGCCTGCACCCGGCGGTGCTGCGCATGATCCACAGCACGATCGAGGGTGCGCGCAAGCACGACCGCTGGGTCGGCGTGTGCGGCGGCCTGGCCGGCGATGCATTCGGCGCCAGTCTGCTGGCCGGCCTCGGTGTACAGGAACTGTCGATGACGCCCAACGACATCCCGGCGGTGAAGGCACGCCTGCGCGGCGCCAGCCTGAGCCAGTTGCAGCAGTTGGCCAAACGGGCGCTGGACTGCGAGACCGCCGAACAGGTGCGTGCACTGGAAGCCAAGCGCGAGGATGTGGCATGAGCCTGCAGGCCCTCACGATCACGCTGAACCCGGCGATCGACCAGACCATCCAGCTCGAGACCCTGCAGCCGGGCGCCGTGCATCGCGCCAGCAGCATGCGCAACGATGCCGGCGGCAAGGGCATCAACGTGGCGGCCTGCCTGGCCGACTGGGGCAGCGATGTCGCCGCACTCGGCGTGCTGGGCGGTGGCAATGCCGGCGTGTTCGAAGCGCTGTTCCGCGAACGCGGCATCGTCGATCACTGCCAACGCGTGGCAGGCGACACCCGCACCAATCTCAAGCTGGTCGACGCGCGCAGCAACGACACCACCGACATCAACCTGCCCGGGCTGCGATTGGGCGCCACGCATCTGCAGGGCGTGGCCGACCAACTCGCCCCGCTGCTGCGCGCCGGCCTGCCGGTGGTGCTGTCGGGCAGCCTGCCAGCCGGCCTGCCGGACGATAGCTGGGCGCAGCTGCAGGCCCGGGCCAGCGCCGCCGGTGCGCGCGTGTTGCTGGACACCAGCGGCGCGCCGCTGGTGGCGGCATTGGGCGCCGCCCGCGAGGCCCTGCCGTACGCGGTCAAGCCGAACCGCCACGAACTGGAAGCCTGGACCGGCCGACCGCTCACCGACCGCGCCGCGCTCAGCGCTGCCGCGCACGAACTGCTCGCCCGCGGCATCCAGTTGGTCGTCATTTCGATGGGCACTGACGGTGCGTTGTTCGTACAGCGCGACCAGCGACTGATCGCCCGCCCGCCGCGCCTGGCGCAGGGCAGCAGCGTGGGCGCAGGCGATGCGATGGTGGCCGGGTTGGCCGCCGCGCTCATCGACCACGCGACCACGCTGGAGCAATGCGCGCGGCTGGCCACGGCGTTTTCGACGTGCCGGCTGGAAAGCGGCGACGCGCGCCGGATTACGCCAGAGGGCGTGCGCCGCGCCGCAGGCGAGGTCGTGATCGAGATGCTGTCGTGAGCGCAGCGCTGCCACTGACACCTTCGGCCGCGCGCGTGTCGACGCAGTGCGTTGCCCCTTGCGATCCCGGCCTGCGCCGCCCTCGCGCATAACCGCCGCTCACCTCTGCCGGTAACACCGGCGACCGCAATACAGCAGGAGTTTTGCCATGTCTTCCATCGTGGTCATCGCCGCCGGCGAACGCAGTACCGAGGCCGTTCTGGCCGCCGAAGCGCTGCGCCGTGCGGCCACCGCCGCCGGCCGCAGCGTAGCGATCGAAATCCGCAGCGACCAGGGCGTGCTTGGCGCACTGCCCGTTGAGCTGGCCAACGGCGCGTCCCAGGTGCTGGTGATCGGTGATGCCGATGCCGACACAGCACGCTTCGGCAACGCGCAGCTCGTGCACCTGAGCCTGGGCGCGGTGCTGGACGATCCGGCGGCCGCGCTCGGGCAGCTGGCCGCTCCTGCCGACGCGGGCGCAGGCGGCGCAGGCGGCGCAGGCAGCAAGCGCATCGTCGCCATCACCTCCTGCCCCACCGGCATCGCCCACACCTTCATGGCGGCCGAAGGTCTGCAGCAGGCCGCGAAAAAACTTGGCCATCAGATGCGGGTGGAAACCCAGGGCTCGGTGGGCGCGCAGGATGCCTTGAGCGACGAAGAGATCCGCGCGGCCGATGTCGTCATCATCGCCGCCGACCGCGAAGTCGACCTGGGGCGCTTCGCAGGCAAGCGCGTGTTCAAGAGCGGCACCAAACCGGCGATCAACGATGGTCCGGCACTGATCGACAAGGCGCTGGCCGAGGCCAGCGTGCACGGTGGCACGGCACCGGCCACCGGCACCGCCGCCAGCACGACTGCAAGCAAGGGCAACGCCCGCACCGGCGCCTACAAGCACCTGATGACCGGCGTGTCGTTCATGCTGCCGTTCGTCACTGCCGGCGGCCTGCTGATCGCGCTGGCGTTCGCGCTGGGCGGCATCTACGCCGGCGACGATGCGCATCAAGGTACGCTGGCCTGGTCGCTGTTCCAGATCGGCGCCAAGGCCGGCTTCACCCTGATGGTGCCCGCGCTGGCCGGTTACATCGCCTACTCCATCGCCGACCGCCCTGGCATTGCCCCCGGCATGATCGGCGGCCTGGTCGCGGCCAACCTCAATGCCGGTTTTCTCGGCGGCATCATCGCCGGCTTCATCGCCGGCTACGGGGTGGCCGCGCTCAACCGCTACATCAAGCTGCCGCGCACCCTGGAAGGACTCAAGCCGGTGCTGATCCTGCCGGTGCTGGGCACCCTGCTGGTGGGGCTGGCGATGATGTACGTGTTTGGCCAGCCGGTCGCCGACCTGCTGGCCTGGCTCACCGCCTGGCTGCGCGGCATGCAGGGCAGCAGTGCGCTGCTGCTGGGCCTGCTGCTCGGCGGCATGATGGCCTTCGACATGGGCGGGCCGGTCAACAAGGCCGCCTATGCGTTTTCCACTGGCCTGATCGCCAGCCAGGTCTACACCCCGATGGCGGCCGCCATGGTCGCCGGCATGACCCCGCCGCTGGGCATCGCGCTGGCCACCTGGGTGTTCCGCAACCGCTTCACCACCGAAGAACGCGGCTCGGCCACTGCGGCCGGCGTGCTCGGGCTGGCCTTCGTCACCGAAGGCGCCATCCCGTATGCCGCCCGCGACCCGTTGCGCACCATTCCGGCCTTGGTGATCGGCTCGGCGGTGGCCGGCGCGATATCGATGACCGCCGGTGCCGAGTTGAAGGCCCCGCACGGCGGCATCTTCGTGCTGCTGATCCCCAATGCCGTCACCCACCTGGCGATGTATGTGCTGGCACTGCTCGCGGGCGTGATCGTGACCGCTGTGGCCTTGCGCCTGCTCAAGCAGCCGGTGGGCAACCCCGTCGCCTGAGCCGCACCCGACGCGCGCGACTGAACCCTGCCGCGCGCCACGCTTGAGCTGCCTCTACCGCTGCACCGCGCACGCATGTGCGCCGACAGCGGCTTGCCCACCCACTTGCTGTCGCGTCCGCCACGTTGGCCACGCCCGCTTGTTCCGGAGTCCTGTCATGACCGCCCCGACCTATTACCGCCCCCGTTCCCGCCTGCTGTGCCTGTCGCTCGCCTTGGCGCTTTCCCCGCTCGCCCACGCGCAGGACGCCGCCGACGCCTTCAAACTCAAACTCGGCTATACCGGCGAAGCGGCTTCGATGATCGACGGCGGCCGCAAGAGTGGCCATGCCTATGCCGGACAGCTGATGGTCGGCACCGACGTCGACATGGATCGGCTGCTCGGCTGGAACGGCGCCACCGTCAAGCTCTATGTCAGCAACCGCCATGGCACCAACCTGGCCAACAGCAGCATCGGCAACAGCACCTCGGTGCAGGAGATCTATGGCGGCCAGGGCACCCGCCTGGCCAACTTCACCCTGCTGCAAAAACTCTTCGACGACCGCCTGGAACTGGAAGCCGGCCGCAGCGTGGCCAACATCCACTTCCTCGGCTCGGACCTGTGCCAGTACTTCCAGGGCAACTCGGCCTGCGGCAACCCCACCTTCGTGTTCCGCACCAGCAACTTCACCTACTGGCCGGTGTCCAGCTGGGCCGCGCACGCCACCGCCTGGGTCACGCCCAAGGTCTATGTGCATGTCGGCGCGTATGAAGTGAACCCGGTGCAGGCCCAGGACGGCCAGCACGGTTTGAAGTGGAGCACCGACGACACCACCGGCGTGGTGGTGCCGTATGCCATCGGCTACAAGAACAAGGGCGGCGACGGCAGCCTGGCGGCGATGTACGAACTCGGCGGCTGGCAGGACAACTCCGACTACACCGACCCGCTGCGCGACCGCAACGGCAACCCCGCCGTGCTGAGTGGTTTGGCTTATGCGAACAAGCAAGGCCGCTCCGGCCTGTTCGGCCGCTTCGAACAGCAAGTCACCAACCCCGACCCGTCCGGCACCCGCGGCCTCACCGTGTTCGCCGCAATGCTCAAGAGTACCGGCGGCCAGGCGATCGAAGACCATTTCGTGCAGCTGGGCCTGGTGCAGAAAGGCACCTTCGCCAGCCGCCCGCAGGACAATATCGCCTTCGTGATCACCCAGCAGAAGTACAGCGCCGAAGCCATCGAAAACCTGCGCCTGGCCCGCGCCTCCGCCGGCGGTACCGGCACCCCGGCCGACAACCAGATCATGATGGAGCTCAGCTACGGCATCCAAGTCACCAAGCGCCTGCGCATCGCGCCGAACCTGCACTACGTGATCAACCCCGACCAGTTCAACGAACCCACCCGCACCAACGATCTAAAGAACGCACTGATCGCAGGCATGCGGATCGACTGGAATCTGTGACCCGTCGAGAAGCTGCACGCGTAGCGTGCATCATTGGCGGGCACCACCGCCTGAAGTGAGTGGCGGGTGCGTTGCATCTGACTGCAGTGCAACGCATTGCGTCGACTCGGTTGGGTGGACATTTGCCGGATGTGGCCGACGATTTTGATGAGCCGCGCCGGTAGGCAATCGCACGTAATGAGGCGCTATCGTCCCACCTGGTCGCGCGCAAGCCAGCCGCTGGCCACGCAAGATCACGCGACGGCGGATGCCGAAGCTGTAATGACCCCTCACTGCCTAACGCCCGAATCAAGCCGAGTTGCGAAGCGGGGTCGGCTTGGACGAACTGTTAGGCCGCTACTCGACGTAGTATCCAAAGAGCGAGCGGCGGACTCTCACCTGTATGGCGGAGCCTACACCCCAGTACGCTCTTGAGCAGTACTTAACGAAGTTACCTGACGAAGTCTTGATCGTGAAGTTGGTGCAACGGCTCGCAGACCGCTTTGAAATGATGGTGCCGCTCTCACTGGCCGTGGAGCCGAGCGGAACTGTGAGGGCCAAACCTAGAACGTGGCTGCTACCGAACAACACGACCAAGCAAAGTAGTGCGGACTGAACCATTACTTGCGTACTGGTGATGCCAACGCTTCGCGCGACGTCAGCGTTGCTGCGCCAGTGGCGGAGGAGATACGAATAGATCGGCCGATATGCGAAGAGCGCAACTACAACGCAAAGGACCATGTACGCCTTGCTAGGATGAAACCGGAAAGCTATCGGCACTAGCGGGGCACCGATGACCGTTGTGGCTAGAAGAAAAAGGGCTTTTCGCATGGCATCCAGTGCGGCCTAACACCTGAGTTAAGCCGCGCCGCGAAGCGGCGTTGGCTTGAGTGAATAGTTAGCCACTTGGTCGCATCACCGGACAAGCCCCCACTAGCGCGTTCGACACGAGAACATTCATAGGGTCTTTCCAGATATCTTTGTTGGTCAGCAGATACTTATCAACAACGTCTCGCAACGCCTCGCTGCTCATTTCAGAAGTACATGCATGAACCTTCTGCACCTCTTCCTTAGAGGCTCCGTAGAATCCAGAACTCAGTAGCCCGTCTACAACGCCCATTACATAGGCTGATCGAGTGGCAGGTGACTGCGTCACATACGTCTCGCCTTTCAAGTACCCATCATAGACGTGCACGGACTGCGCAGAACTAGCCGAGGCAGCTAACAACAGACCAGCGAGTAATCCAAATCGCATAACCAAATCTCCTGGGGGCTAACGCTTGAATTAAGCCGCGCCACGAAGCGGCGTTGGCTTGAATGAATTGTTAGACCCCACTTCCTGCAGATCATGGGGCCACGACGATCTTGTTACCCGGCCACTTTAATCCTTGCCCTGTCCAAGCATTCCTCATCTATCTTGGCATGCTCATCTAGCAAGGTGAGCATTGCCGATTGTGTACTCTTGCCTTGTCCGGCTACTAACGCGGTGGACATGTGCTGCATCAAGGTTCCACGCTCGATAGACGACATGCCCTTTCCTTGCAGATGGCTGCCGATGGCGCTACTCAACACGGAGGAAGTCTGCATGCACTGGCGAATCATCTGCCGGTCATAAGTGCTGTTTTCCAGCGCCTTGGCCCGCTGCTGTAATGACATGTTTTCCATGGCGAGCGCAGTGTTCTTCTCTGCAAAGTCAACTTGATGCCCTCGTGCTTCCTCTACCTCAGCCTTGGCTTCCGACTGTGCGGTGAGATATCCGCCCGCCGCACCAATGAGAAGTCCTGCTGCAGCCGCCAAAGCAATCTTTCCGCTCATGTCCGAAGCCCCCCCCTGTTACCGACCGAAGCCGGGCGCACCAACTGACTTGCTCCACCACTGCCTGACTACTATTGAACCGCCGAAATGCGGTGTTGCACGGAGTATCTTTGATCGCTAGCGCTTTGTGAATGGGGGGAGTTCTAGCCAGGGTTATCGGATTGCATGATATTCAGCGGACTCTACCATTGCGCAGCTTCTAGCCTTATCCAGCAAGGACACATGCGTATGAAATGCACCCCGAGAACAATGGTGTAACAGCACGCTGTCGACACGGTTGCTAGATCAAGTGCGCGACCGTTTGCGCGTTCGGCACTACAACCTCCGCACCGAGCAGGCGCATCTCAGTTGGACACGCCGCTTCATCCTGGCCAGCCGCCCTCTCCCGCAACTTACTGCGTATCGACCGGCATCACGTGTCCGACGAAAGCCCTGGTGTTCAATACCTAGAGTAGTGGTGTCACAGCGCACACCATGCACTCACGACGCCCACCGCCAGAAACGAAAAAACCGCGCACTGCGCGGTTTTTTTGTCACACCTTTTGCCAATCCATCAAGGACGACGCGCCAGCGCCTCCACGTCCTTGGCCTTGGGCAGCAGATCCTGCTTGGTCACCGCGAACGGTCCGATGCTCAGCATCGGCACGGCGACGATCACCGAGGAGATCACTACGATCACCGCACCGATCATGTGGGTCTCGGCCAGGCCTTCCATCGATTCGCCGCCGTAGATGTACAGCGCCATCGCCGACAGGAAGAACATCACCGCCGTGATCACCGTGCGCGACAACGTCTGGTTGATCGAGCGGTTGAGCACTTCCAGCGGTTCCACGCGCAGCGCGCGGAAGTTCTCGCGCACACGGTCGAACACCACGATGATGTCGTTGATCGCAAAGCCCATCACCGACAATAGGCCCGCCAGCACGGTCAGGTCGAACTCGCGGCCGGTCAGCGACACATAGGCCACCGTGACCAGCAGATCGAACAGCGCGGTGAGACTGGCGACCGCCGCGAACTTCCACTCGAAGCGGAACGCGATGTAGATCAGAAAGCCCACCAGCATGAACACCGTGGCGTACACGCCGTTCAAGGCCAGGTCCTTGCCGACCTGCGGGCCGACGAACTCGCCCGGTTGCACCGTGGCCGGATTCTCTTCGCTGGTCACCGCCTTGCGCACGTCTTCGGCGACGGTGCGTGCGGCATCGTCGCGATTGTTGTGCTGGCCATGCGGCTGCAGGCGGATCATCACCTCGTTGCCGCCACGGGCGTTCTGCACCTGGGCGTTTTCGAACCCGGCCCTGGACAGTTGTTCACGCACCCGGTCCACGTCCACGGCCTTCTGGAACGAGGTCTGCACCAGCGTACCGCCAGTGAATTCCAGCGCGTAATTGAAGCCCTTGCCGGCCACCACGCCGATCGAGGCGACAGCGATCACCAGCATCAACACCAGCACCGGCTTGCGCCAGCGCATGAAGTCGATCTTGGTGTCGTTGGGAATCAGGTGAAGCGGAAAAATTTTCATTGAAAGATCTTCCTAAAAAGTCCGCACATGGATGTGCGGGCCCTTGCGAGGGACTCGCATTACAGACGGGCTCTTGCGAGGGACTCGCGTTTTAACTGCGGGCTCTTGCGATGGACTCGCATCAGATGGCCACGGACTTCAGCTTCTTGCGGCTGCCATAGATCAACACCGCCAGCGCACGCGACACCGTGATCGCGGTGAACATCGAGGCGAAAATACCGATCATCATGGTCAGCGCGAAGCCCTTCAGCGGACCGGTGCCGAATGCGTACAAGGCCACCGCCACGATCAGGCCGGTCAGGTTGGCGTCGAGAATGGTGCCGCCGGCCTTTTCGTAACCTGCGGCGATCGCCGACTTGGGCGGCACGCCCAACCGCAACTCTTCGCGGATACGCTCGTTGATCAGCACGTTGGCGTCCACCGACAGACCCACCGACAACGCCAGGCCGGCGAAACCCGGCAGCGTCATGGTGGCGCCGAACAGCGACATCACCGCCACCACGATCAGCAGGTTGAACAGCAGCGCCACCGAGGTGATCGCACCGAAGACGCGGTAGTAGATGGTGAAGAACACCAGGGTGAACAGGAACGAGTAGACCACTGCGGTCACGCCGCGCTCCACGTTCTCCGCGCCCAGGCTCGGGCCGATCACGTATTCTTCGACGAAGTCCATCGGCGCGGCCAGCGAGCCGGATTTCAGCAGCTTGGCCAGGTTCTCGGCTTCGGTCTTTTCCAGGCCGGTGGTCTGGAAGTTCTTGCCGAACACGCCGGCGATCCGGGTCGGCGCCAGCGCCTCTTCCTTGACCCGCACGCTGCGCACTTCCTTGCCGTCGACCATGGTCACAGTGGGAATGCGCTCGATATAGACCACCGACATCAGCTTGCCGACGTTGGCGCTGGTGTAGTCGAACATGCGCTGGCCGGCCACGTTGTTGAGCGTCACGCCCACCGCCGGCATGCCGTTCTGGTCGGTGCTGACGGAGGCATTGACCATCTGGTCGCCGGTCACCAGCGCGCGCTTGCTCAGCAGCACCGGCGCGTTGCTGTCGCGCAGGCGATAGACCTTGGCTTCCGGCGGAATGGTGCCGGTGCGCACGGCATCCTCGGCGTTGCCTTCGACCACCGCGCGGAACTCCAGCGAGGCGGTAGCGCCGATCAGGCGCTTGGCTTCGGCCGTGTCCTGCAGGCCGGGCAGCTCGACCACGATGCGGTCTTCGCCCTGGCGCTGGATGGTCGGCTCGGACACGCCCAGGGCATTGACGCGATTGCGCAAGGTGGTCAGGTTCTGCTCGATCGCGCCGCTGGCGATCTGCTTGAGCTCGGCCTCGGGCACCTTCACCGCGATGTTCTGGCCGCTGACGTCATAGGTCAGGGTCGGCTGCGCCTTGGCCAGTGCCACCCGCGCGGCGTCGGCATTGGCGCCTTCGCCCAGGCTGATCTGGATGCTGTTGTCGGCGCGACGTTCCACCGAGCGGTAGGCGATGCGGGCATCGCGCAAGGTGGTGCGGATGTCTTCGGCAAAACCGTCCAGGCGTTTTTCCAGCGCGGCCTTCTGATCGACCTGCATGGCGAAGTGCACGCCGCCCACCAGGTCCAGGCCCAGCACCATGGGCTTGCCGCCCAGGCGAGCCACCCAATCGGGCACGGTGGAGGCCAGACTCAGCGCCACCGTGTAGTTCTCGCCCAGCTGCTGACGCAGTGCGTCGTTAGCGCGCCTCTGCGCCTGCAGCGAGGACAGCCGCACCATCAGGCTCTCGCCCTCTTTGGTGATCGCCTTGGGCGTGATGCCGGCGCTTTTGAGCTCGCCGTCGATACGGCTGCGCAATGCGTCGTCGAGCTGCGCACCGCGGCTGGCGGTGATCTGCACGGACGGGTCCTGCTGATAGACGTTGGGCAGCGCGTACAACGCGCTGACCGCCAGCACCAGCAGGATCAGGAAGTACTTCCAGCGAGGAAATTCGAGCATTGCGACAGTCCCGCGCGGCACCATCCCGGCGCCGCGCCTAGCAGTGAGAACGACTTCAAGCGACCGACACCGTCGCCTGCGGTCATCCGGTGGATGCGGGGTGCACGGTCCCGAAGCGGACCTGCGGCCCGGTTCGACCCGGTGCACCGACTGCGCCGGCCTGGCGGCCGCGCAGCGGTGGTGATGCTTGCATGGAACAGGCGAGCAACCGACCGGGCACGCGCCGGGGTGCGCCGACGCGAAGAAACCGGAGTGTACGGGGGGTACCTGCCGATTTCGAGCGCCGGCAACGCCTACCGATGGCGCATGCGCCGACGGCCGGCGCTCAGCTGGCCGACTTCAGGGTGCCCTTGGGCAGCACGTGCCCCACCGCACTCTTCTGCACGCGGATGCGCACGTTGTCGGCCACTTCCACGGTGATGAAGTTTTCGCCGATATCGGTGATCACGCCGGCGACGCCGCCGGAGGTGATGACCTCATCGCCGCGCGCCAGCTTGTCCAGCAACGACTTGTGTTCCTTCTGGCGCTTCATCTGCGGGCGGATCATCAGGAAGTACATGACCACGATCAGGATGATCGGCAGTGCGAAGGTGGACAGCCCTCCCACCGAGCCGGGTGCCGCTGCGCCGCCGGCCGCTTGGGCCTGGGCTGCGGGGATCAGGAAATCGAGCAAATTCATTCAATGCATCCTAGTTTGGTGCCAGCCCGCCCACGGGCGCGCTCGCTATTCAGGTACCGCCAGGGCGGAACAGCCGGGAATTATGCCACGCGGGTCCAACCCCGTCCGCGTCGGCGCGCGGACGGCAGGGCTCAGCTGGTTTCCCCAGGCAGCGGCGGCGTGGTGGCGCCACGTGCCGCATAGAAGGACCGCCGGAACTGCACGAAGGTTCCCGAGGCGATCGCCGCACGCATGTCGGCCATGAGTTTCTCGTAGTACCAGAGGTTGTGCAGGGTGCCCAGCATCGGCGCCAGCATCTCGTTGCAGCGGTCCAGGTGGCGCAGGTAGGAGCGCGTGTAGCCGCTGCTGCAGGCGTGGCACCCGCAGCCCGGCTCGATGGTGTCCAGGTCGCGCTCGTACTTGGCATTGCGGATGCGCACGGTGCCGAAGGAGGTGAAGTAATGCCCGTTGCGCGCATTGCGGGTAGGCATGACGCAATCGAACATGTCCACCCCGCGCGCCACGCCTTCGACCAGGTCCTCCGGCCGGCCTACCCCCATCAGGTAGCGCGGGCGATCGGCCGGCAGGCGCGGATGCAGGTGCTCGAGCA
This sequence comes from Xanthomonas sp. NCPPB 1067, assembly GCF_020783795.1. NCBI lineage: Bacteria > Pseudomonadati > Pseudomonadota > Gammaproteobacteria > Lysobacterales > Lysobacteraceae > Xanthomonas > Xanthomonas sp. NCPPB 1067. Next base: position 59,935 of record NZ_JAJGQG010000021.1, on the reverse strand, counting down.
TGGCATTGCGCTCGTGCTCGGGCTCGCCCACCGCCAGCCCGCCGATGGCGTAGCCGTCGAAGCCAATGCCCTGCAGGCCCTCCAGCGAGCGGGTGCGCAGGTCCGGATGCACCCCGCCCTGCACGATGCCGAACAGCGCCGCGTCGTTGCCCAGCCCGTCATGCGCCTGCCGCGAGCGCTGCGCCCAGCGCAGGCTCAGCTCCATCGAGCGCCGCGCCACCTCTTCGGTGGCCGGGTACGGCGTGCATTCGTCGAAGATCATCACGATGTCCGAATCGAGCACCTTCTGGATCTGCATGCTCTCTTCCGGGCCCAGGAATACCCGCGCGCCATCGGTGGGCGAGGCAAAGGTCACGCCCTGCTCGGTGATCTTGCGGCGATGCGCCAGCGAGAACACCTGGAACCCGCCGGAATCGGTGAGGATCGGCCCGTCCCAGCGCGCAAACCCGTGCAGGCCGCCGTGATCGCCGATCACCTCCAGGCCCGGGCGCAGATACAGGTGGAAGGTGTTGCCCAGGATGATCTCCGCACCCAGCGCGCGGATCTGCTCGGGCAGGATGCCCTTGACCGAGCCATAGGTGCCCACCGGCATGAACGCCGGCGTCTCCACCGTGCCGCGTGGAAAAGTCAGGCGACCACGCCGCGCGTGGCCGTCGGTGGTCTGGAGCTGGAACTGGAGTCGGGACATTGGAAGGCCGGGATTGGGGATTCGGGAGTCGGGATTGGCAAAAGCGGGACGGCGGTGAGCGGAGGGCCGTTACGGGTCCCCACTCCCCAATCCCCAATCCCGGCTCCACAACAACATCGCATCGCCATACGAAAAGAAGCGGTAGCGCTGCGCGATGGCGTGCCGGTACGCCTCGAAGATGCGCTCACGGCCGGCGAAGGCGGAGACCATCATCAGCAGCGTGCTCTCGGGCAGATGGAAATTGGTCACCATCGCGTCGACGCTGCGGATGCGGTAGCCGGGCAGGATGAAGATCTGGGTTTCGCCGGCGAACGGCTGCAACTCGCCCTCGGGTGCGGCCTCGGTCTTGCGCCAGGCGCTTTCCAGCGAGCGCACCACGGTGGTGCCCACCGCGATGACGCGGCCACCACGTGCACGGGTGCGCCGCACCTGTTCGACCAGCGCCGCACCGACATTGAGCCATTCGGTGTGCATCACATGCTGATCCAGCCTGTCCACCCGCACCGGCTGGAAGGTGCCGGCGCCGACATGCAGGGTGACGTGGCCGAATTCCACCCCACGCTCGCGCAGGCGCGCCAGCAAGGCCTCGTCGAAATGCAGGCCGGCGGTCGGCGCGGCGACCGCACCGACTTCGCGCGCGAACACGGTCTGGTAGCGCTCGCGGTCTTCCAGGCCCGGCTCGCGGCGGATGTAGGGCGGCAGCGGCAGCCGCCCGGCCTCGGGCAGCCATTGCTGCAGCGGCGCGGGGATGTCGAAGCGCAGCAGGTAGAACTCGCCGTCGCGGCCCAGCACCTCGGCCTGGCCGCCGGCGTCGAGCGCGATCAGGCTGCCGGCCTTGGGCGACTTGCTGGCGCCGATCTGCACCCGCGCCTCGCGCTCGCCCAGCAGCCGCTCGATCAGGATCTCCACCCGTCCACCGCTGGCCTTCTGCCCGAACAGCCGCGCCGGGATCACCCGGGTGTCGTTGAAGATCAGCAGATCGCCGGGCTGCAGCAGTTCCGGCAGATCGCGCACCTGGCGGTCGTCGAAGGCCGCTGGCGCCGGCGGCACCACCAGCAGGCGGCTGGCGGCACGTTCGGCCAGCGGCGCCTGCGCGATCAGCTCATCGGGCAGGTCGTAATGGAAATCGGACTTCTTCAAGGCGGGGCGGTACAGCGGTTTGGGGGCGCTAGTTTAGCGGGACACGCTGAGGACATCCTTCTCCCATGGGGAGAAGGTGGCGCGCAGCGCCGGATGAGGGTACGGGCGAAGCACTATTGGCGTTCAGGGGCACGCGGGCTTCGCCCCGTGCCCTCTCTCCAACCCCTCTCCCGGGGGAGAGGGGCTTCCAGTCCGAGCATCATGGATCTCGCAATTCCCGATTCCCGGCTCCCTCAACGCTCGAACTTGGTCGACAAAATGATCGAACTGGTCGTGCGCTCCACCCCGTCCAGGGCGCCGATGGCGTCGGTGAGCACGTCCATTTCGTTGACGCCGCCCACCACGCCCAAGGCGATCAGGTCGTAGGCGCCGCTGACCGAATGCAGCAGGCGCACCTCGGGAATGTCACGCAGCGCCTTGACCACCGCCGCCATCTTCTTCGGCAAGACGGTGATCAGGATGTGGGCGCGGATGCGGCCCTGATCGTACGCATCGTGCGTGCGCACCGTGTAGCCGCTGATCACGCCGTCGCGTTCGAGTTTCTCGATACGGCTCTGCACGGTGGTGCGCGAGAGCCCGAGCCGGCGCGCAATCTGCGCGGTGGAGGCGCGGGCATCCTCGCGCAGCAGCGACAACAGGCGCTCATCGGACGGGGTGACCTTCATTTTTGCCCAATCGTTTCGGCGAATCGACGAAAATAGCGCATATCTCGCCAGAATTCACGCTGCCAAACGCCGATCCCCTGCCGATAATAGAAAAGACACCGACACCTTGCAGGAGACGCGCCATGTCCGTTCTCGCCCCGCTCGCCCCGTTGCGTGCCCACACCGGGCGCCGCCTGACCGATGGCCTGGACGATGCCGCGGTCGCGCGCCTGGCCGGCAACCATCCGGACCTCGTGCAGGCCATCGCCGCGGCCGCCGCCGAATACGCGCTGGTACGCGCCGAGGCCGCCGACCTGCTCGATCTGGACGAGGCGACGCAGATCGCCGCCGTACAGGACGGTTTCATCAACTTCTACGCCGACGATGCGGTCACGCCCTATGTGGCGCTGGCCGCGCGCGGCCCATGGGTGGTCACGCTCAAGGGCGCGGTGCTCTACGACGCCGGCGGCTACGGCATGCTGGGCTTCGGCCATACCCCCACGCCGGTGCTGGACGCGATGGCACGGCCGCAGGTGATGGCCAACGTGATGACGCCCAGCCTGGCGCAGCGCCGGCTCGACCGCGCCCTGCGCGCGGAGATCGGCCACAGCCGCGGCGGCTGTCCATTCGCGCGTTTCATGTGCCTGAATTCCGGATCGGAAGCCGTGGGCCTGGCCGCGCGCATCGTCGACACCAACGCCAAGCTGCACACCGATCCGGGCGCACGCCATGCCGGCGCCCGCATCAAGCGCCTGGTGGTCAAGGGCAGCTTCCACGGCCGTACCGACCGCCCCGGGCTGTACTCCGACTCCAGCCGCAAGACCTACACCAAGTATCTGGCCAGCTATCGCGACGAGGATTCGGTGATCGCCATCGCTCCGTACGACGTGGCAGCGTTGCAGCATGCCTTCGACGAGGCCGCGCGCAATCACTGGTTCATCGAGGCGGTGTTCCTGGAGCCGGTGATGGGCGAAGGCGATCCGGGGCGCGCCCTGCCGGCCGAGTTCTACGCCGCCGCACGCGCGCTCACACGCAGCCATGGCAGCCTGCTGCTGGTGGATTCCATCCAGGCCGGGCTGCGCGCGCACGGCGTGCTGTCGGTAGTGGATTACCCCGGCTTCGAGCGGCTCGATCCGCCGGATCTGGAAACCTACTCCAAGGCGCTCAACGCAGCGCAATACCCGTTGTCGGTGCTGGCGGTCACCGAACATGCCGCGCAGGTGTATCGCAAGGGCACCTACGGCAACACCATGACCACCAACCCGCGCGCGCTCGACGTGGCCTGCGCCACGCTGGCCTTGTTCACTGCGCAGGTGCGCGAGAACATCCGTGTGCGCGGCGCGCAGGCGATCGCCAAGCTGCAGGCACTGCAAGCCGAGCTCGGCGGGCCGATCACCAAGGTGCAGGGAACCGGCCTGCTGTTTTCCTGCGAACTCGCGCCGCAGTACAAGTGCTACGGCACCGGCTCCACCGAGGAGTGGCTGCGCCAGCGCGGCGTCAACGTGATCCATGGCGGCGAGAACTCGCTGCGGTTCACCCCGCACTTCGCCATGGACGAAGACGAGCTGGATCTGCTGGTCGGCCTGATCGCACGCGCATTGAAGGAAGGCCCACGCCAGGCGCAAGCCGAGGCGGCCTGAGTCGACATCGGCGCCTCGACTGCGCGAGTGCAGTCGAGGCATCACCCGGACCCGAAAGAGCATCGCCGCCGCCCGCAGTGACGCCCCCCGCACACAGGCATTGGTCTGCACGACCTCGCCAGCAAGCAGAACGCCACGGTTGCTGGGCACAGTGCGGTCTTGCGAGGTCAAGCGGCGAAGCGAAGCCCAAACGGCTCAGCCAGACGGGCCTGCATGAATCGTCGCTGCACGCCGGCCGAAACACCCGTCCGGCTCGGCGAGCCGCATCCGCATCCCTGCCGGTCGGCCGATCAGATCGGAAGAGCGCTCAGCTTGCGCCGCAGGTAATTGGTCACGGCACGTCGCGGCGACTTGCCGCGCCACGACGCCCAGCACAGATGCGAACCGACGGCGATCTGGCCGCCGCGGTGGCCGAGGCCAAACCAGGTGCGATCCGGGTGGAATGCATCACGTGGCGGAAAGGCAATGCCAGCAAACTGCTGCTGGTGGGCGTTATGGAAGCGCGTCAGCCCACGCGGGCCGGAAATCATCGGAATCTGCCGGTGGTCTTCCAGCGTCTGCGGCGCATGCGCCTCGAAGATGTGCGCGATGAAGGCGCTCCAGAACGGATGCCCGGCCTGCGAGCCGAACACGGCGTTGCCGATCTTGAAGTCCTCGCGTCCTGGCGCACCCTCTTCGACCGGCAACACGCAGCGCTGCCTCAGCAGATCGCTATCCAGCGGGCGCAGCAATTTGTAGTCGGTATCGAAATAAAAGCCGCCATGGGCGTGCATGTAGGCGCAGCGCGCGATGTCGGCCTTCATGACGCCGAAGCGGATCTGCTCGTAGCGCTGCGCAAACGCGGGAAACGCACGGCGCATCAACTCGGAGTTGTCGGCATCGTCCCAGACGTAGCAGGTCCAATCGGGGAGCAGACGTTGCAGTCGCGCACACACCCTGCGCTCTTCCCACAACAGGTGCTTGGTGGGTGCGGTCAGATGAAACACATGGGGGATCATGGGAATACGGCTCAGTGGTCTGGGGGCCACCAGAACCCCGCCCGCAGCAACTGCATCGAACCGACAACCCGGTCGAGGTTCTGGCTAAATGCACCGTAGCCTCGCTAGCGATGTGACGTAACGCACAGCTTTTGAATGAGGTTCCCACTCCTTCATCGATAAAAACTATGCGTGGCAGAAGTTGCCATATGTGCCACGGATTGCACGACAGTTGTCACCGCCGTGTCATCCGCCACCACCATCACTCCCAACAACGATCCGCGCGCCCCTTCAGCGTGGCTGCGCGCGGGCAATCGCGCGGCGCGATGCGCCCCTGTTCGTGTTCGACCAGACGCTTGCTGCCGTTGGGATCGCGCTGCAGCTCGAAGGCGTCGTACAGGCGGCCGGTGGCGGTGCGCGACTCGTAGCGCAGGCGCTGGCCGTCGAGCCGCAGCACCTGATACAGCTGGGTGTCCTCGCCGACCGGGCGCATGGTCTTGCGCGCCATGTCCGAGAGCCGGTACTGCTTGGGCCCGGCCACCGAGACCACGAACACCGGCGTCGCCTGCCCGGCCTCATCGCCGCGCCGGCCGTAGGTGTGATCGTGCCCTTGCAACACCAGATCCACCTTGTGGCGGCGAATCACCGGCAACACCTGCTCCACCAGTTTTTCGTTCTCGCGATCGGCGCGCGGCGAAAAGAACGGCTGGTGGATCAGCACGATCGACCAGGGATGCGGATTGTCGGCGAGCACCTTGTCCAGCCACTGCGCCTGCGCCGGCCCGGTGCCCAGATCCAGGGCAGAGGTGCCGTCCAGCACCGCGATGCGCACGCACTGGTAGTCGAACCAGTAACTGGTGCGTGCCGTGGCCGACGGCCCGTTACGCGGCAGCGCGAACGTCACCGGCCAGTGGCCGCCCAGCACGCGGGAGGCCTGTGGGGTGTCCTGGCCTTGTTCGTGATACTCGTGATTGCCCGGCGCCGGCGCCACCGCGGTGCCTTCCAGCAACCAGCGTCCGGCTTCGAACCATTCGGCCCATTCGTTGTCGTCCTGACCGTCCTTGCCGCTGACCAGATCGCCGGCGAACAGGGCCAGGCGCGCGTCCGGCGCCGAGCGCCAGGCCTGGCGGATCACCCGCGACACCAGGCTCAGGTTCTTGTTCTGGGTGTCGCCGAAATACAGCAGCGTGAGCGGCGTCTGCGGCGTGGCGGCGGTACGGAAGTGATTCCATGCGCCCCAGGTGTCGTGGCCCTGTACGCGGTAGGCATACAGCGTGTCGGGCGTCAGGCCATCGATATCGGCACGGTGATGATGCGCACTGCCGTTCTCGCTGCGCAACGTGGTCGTGCTGGCACGGATGCGGCGCGGCGCGCCCACATCGGGCGAATCGCCGGCCACCACCAGTTCCAGCCATGGCCGCTCCACGCTGCCGTCGGTGCGCCAGGCCACCGCAAAACCGGTGGCGGCATCCTGTGCCGGGGTGGCGACGATGCGGTCCGGAAAGCCGTCGGCCACATAGTGCGTGGAGCCGGCCGGCACCTGGGTGTTGGGCTCGCTGGCGCGCTCGGCAGCCAGTGCCGGGGCAGCGGCCAGTGCAAATGCAGAAAGTGCGGCGTACAGCGCGGTGCGTACTGCGGTCACTGCGCACACTCCTTCAGGCGCAGGCTGCGCGCGACATCGCGCCAGTCGAACGCGGCCACCGCCTGATCGTCGTGCAATGCGTAGAACACGCCACCGGGGAAGCGTGCATCGCCGCGCTGGTCCAGCCACACGCCATCGGTATTGGCGGTGACCCGGCCGGCAAAGGCGCCGACGTGTGCGAGCGTCTGGCGATCGAAGACCTGGAACACGCTGCGGTCCTTGAACTGATCGGTCGCGATCCAGTAGCCGCTGCCGTCTGGGCATTGCAGCAAGGTCAGCCCTTCGGCCTGCGCCTTGAACAGGCCGGTGCCGACATTGCGCCCGCGGTAGCGCCCATCCATGCCGTACTCGCGCAACTGGGTGCCCACCGCCACATCTTCTTCGGCAATCAGCAGGCGCGCGTTGGCCTGGTCGCCGAACACCGATTCGGCGATGCGGATGGCACCGGCCTCGGTGGTATCGCCGAAACTCTGCGTCAGCTGCGCCTGCCAGCCCTGCCCTGCCGCAGTCAACTGATAGCGGCGAAAGCGTTGGCCGAGTTCGGCCAGCGGCGGTGGCTGGTCCTTGTTGGCTGGCGACATATAGTTGTCGCTGACCACCACTTCGTAGCCGCCATCATGCTTGCGCACCCACAGGCCGTAGGGCTCGCGCAATTCGTCCTGGCCGAATGCCGTCAGCGGTTTGAAATCCGGCAGCGCGAACACCTGCACGCGGCGGTTGTCGCGCTCCACCACGAACAGCAGGTCATCGACCACCGAAATCCCGTTCGGGCGATCCAGCTTGCCCAGCGCCTTGCCCTTGCCACCCACCACCCGCAGCCGCTCGCCGCTGTCGCCATCGAACACCACCAGCGCATGGCTGGCCTTGGCGGTGGCGATCACCCAGCGGCTGCCATCCGGCGCTGTCCAGCTGGCCGGAGAATCCAGGTTGTCCGAAGGCGTCAGTGCGGTGATGAAGGCTTCCGACACCACTTGGTGTGGCACCTTCGCCTCGCTCAGCAGCGGGTCCTTCAGCAGCGCTTCGTCGGCTTCGCGATCGACGACGGTGCTGGCGCAGCCTGCCAGCGTCAGGGCGGCGGCCAGCAGTGCGGCGCGCGGCAGCGCACGCGCGCCCATCACAGCGCCACCTTCAGGCCCAGCGCGTACGTGCGGCCGTATTCCTCGTTCTGCAGGGTCCGCGAACGCACGCCCTGGTACAGCTCCAAGGGCTCGTCCAGCAGATTCTGCGCTTCCAGGTACAGGCTGATGTGGCTGTTGAACTGGTAACTCATGCTGAGATCCATCTGGGTATGCGGGGCGACGTAGATATCGTAAGCGCGGCTCTGCCCGATGGTGTCCAGATACTCGCTGCGGTGGACCGCCGCCACGCGCGCACTGAAGCCATATTTTTCGTAGCCCAGATGGCCGCTGTAGATGCGCTTGGACGAACGCGGCAGCATGAAGTCGTCGCCGGCGCGGTTGGGCAGACCCGGGTCGAAGTCGCTGTCCAGCGCGGTGGCGCTGGCGCCGACCAACAGGCCGTTCCAGCCTTCGGGCAGGAAATCCAGCGTCTGCTGCCAGTTGAATTCTGCACCGCGCACCTTGGCGGTGTCGCCGTTGATCGAGCGGGTGACCTGCAAGCCGGGGAACTGCGCATCGCTGGTGCTGATGGTCTGCACGATGTAATCGTCGATCGACTTGTGGAACACGCCCAGCGACACCAGCCCGCTGCTGCCGATGTATTTCTCGAACGACAGGTCCAGGTTGGTGGAGCGGTACGGATCGAGCTGCGGGTTGCCGATGCTCACCTCCTCGTCGCCGCGATTGATGCTCACCCGTGGCGAGACGTCGCCGAACGAGGGGCGCGACAAGGTCTTGTTGGCCGCAAAGCGCAGTACCCAGTCGTTGCCGCTGTCGTACCGCAGGTGCAGGCCCGGCAGCACGTTGGTGTAGCTGCTGGACGCCTCGCGTTGGGTGACGGTGGCGCTGCGGCCATCCTCGGCCACGTCCACCTGGTTGCCGGTGGCATCGAACTGGGTGTTTTCCACACGCACACCGGCGATCATGCGCAGCGCGCCGATGTCCCAGGTGCCCATCGCATAGGTGGCGAACACGTCTTCGGTGGCACGGTAGTCGTCCTGCAGCGACACCTGCAGGTTGCTGCCCACATCCTGCGGACGTGCGCTGTACAGATCGCCGGAGGCTCGCCAGTAGCGCCGCATGCCGTCCGAGCCGATGCTCTGGCCCAGGGTGCCACCGCGGTGTTCCGGCGCTGCCGTGGTCCAGCCGCTCAGATCGATCGCCGGCCCGCGCCGCAGCTCGTTCTCGTCCACATTCACGTCGCGCTCCCTCCAGCGGCCCAGCACCCCCATCTTCAGGCTGGAATGCTCGCCATCGAAGCGCACGTTGACCTGCGCGCTACGCTCGCTGTCGTCCACCGTCTTGGGCGCCACCACGAAGCGGTCGAACACGAAATCCTGATTGCTCTGCCAGCCATTATCGGAAAAACCCAGGCGCGGAATGCCGCGACGCTGGTCCACGGTGGCCGCCAGATCCTCGCCGTCGTAGTCGAAACGCGCCTCCATTTCGTCGTTCACGCGCTCGGTGGTCTTGGTATAGCCGACCTTGTAGTCGACCGTGGCCGCGCGCAGGCGGTTCTCGCCACCGAAGCTGATCGCGGTATTGTCTTCCTTCTTGGTGCGATAGCGCACCCGCTTGGAAATGCTGTCGGCCGGCAGGTCGGCCACGTCGTAGGTGCCGTCGCCATTGGCGCTCACCTCGCCATCGCCAAGGCCGAAGATGGTGCGCTGACGCGTCTCGGCATCGTCGAAACGGCTGTACAGCGAGCGCAGGTAGTAGCGGTTGTCCGCATCCGGGCGCCAGTCCAGGTTGAGGTTGGCGCCCATGCGGGTGCGTTCGATGAAATATTTGCGCCGCTGCACCTCGCCCGCGAACAGATCGTCCTGGGCGCCGCCGTCGAAGGCGTCGTAAGCCACTTCGGTATTGTCCGATTCGAACTCGCGGTCCTGATGGTTAACCCCCACCGCCACGCCCAGCGTGCCACCGAAAATGTCGCTGTAGTTGAATGCACCCTTGGGACTGGTCTTGCCGGACAGCGACTGATGGCTGCCCTCGATCGACCCGCGCAGGGTGCGTCCGTCACGGTCGAACGCGGAGGTGGATTCGACCTGGATGGCACCGCCGATCGAATCGCCCGGCATGTCCGGGGTCGGCGACTTCACCACTTTCAGCCGCTCGGTGGAGTCGGAGGGAATCACGTCCAGCGGCGTGGAGCGCGTGCCGTCTTCGGGCGTGCCCATGTTCATGCCGTCGATGGTGACGCTGTTGAGCGACGAATCCAGACCGCGAATCACCACGAAACGACCTTCGCCCTGATCGCGGGTGACGCTGACACCGGGCAGCCGCTGCAGGGATTCTGCAACGTTCTTGTCCGGGTAGCGGCCCATCGCATCGGAGGCGACCGCATCCTGGATGGCATCGGAGGCGCGCTTGAGATCCACCGCGCGCTCCTGCGCCTCCAGCTGCGGGCGCACTTCCAGGCGCTCCAGATCGACCGCGGCCGCACCGCTGGCGGCGCCGCTCGCGGCAGCGGCCTCGGCTGCGCGCAGCGGCTGGCCCCAGCCCGCGGTCGCCAGCGTCAGCGTGATCGCCAGGCAGAGCGGAGTCTTGTTCACCACGAGTGCGTCCCCAATCGTCAAGAATGGGTGGGCACACTATGTCTGCGACGTTTCACCGACATGACATGTGCAAGCGCGATCACGTGCAGGATGTGGCGACGACACGCGCAGCTGCGGCACACTGTGCATCTCTTCCGCTCGTTGCTGCCGCATGAAAATCGTCGAAGTCCGCCATCCTCTCGTCCAGCACAAGATCGGCTTGTTGCGCGATGCCGCCCTGAGCACGAAGGGCTTTCGCGAATTGGTCACCGAGCTGGGCACCCTGCTGGCCTACGAGGCCACCGCGAATCTGGACACCGAATCGCACGTACAACAGGGCTGGGCGGGTCCGGTGAACGTGCAGCGTATCGCCGGCGCCAAGATCACCTTGGTGCCGATCCTGCGCGCAGGTCTGGGCATGCTGCCCGGCGTGCTGGCCTTGATTCCCGCAGCGCGCGTGAGCGTGGTCGGCCTGCAGCGCGATGAGGAGACCCTGCAACCGGTGCCCTATTTCGAACGCCTCACCGGCCGCCTGGAAGAACGCGATGCGCTGATCCTGGATCCGATGCTGGCCACTGGCGGCACCTTGATCGCGACCATCGACATGCTCAAGCGTGCCGGTGCGCGCCGCATCAAGGGCATCTTCCTGGTCGCCGCGCCCGAGGGCCTGAAGGCGCTGGAGGCCGCGCATCCGGACGTGGAGGTGTACACCGCCGCCATCGACGACCATCTCAACGACAAGGGCTACATCCTGCCCGGCCTGGGCGATGCCGGCGACCGCATCTTCGGCACGCGGCTGGAGTAGGCCCTGCTCGCCGGTCGACGGCGCGTTGATGTGCGGCGTGTCGGGGAATTGGTGGCGCTGTGCGCTCCCCCATCCGCCCTTCGGGCACCTTCCCCCGCAAGCGGGGGAAGGCAGGCGTCGGCGCAGCGACACTGAAGCGCGGGCAATCCGTTGCCTTCTCCCGCAGGCGGGAGAAGGTGGCGCGCAGCGCCGGATGAGGGGCGTTGTGCCGTGCGAGTCCCACCTGCGGGAACATCGCCAGACTGCAGCCCCCATCCGCCCTTCGGGCACCTTCCCCCGCAGGCGGGGGAAGGGAGGAGTTGGCGCAGCGACGCTGCAGCGCTGGCAATCCGCTGCCTTCTCCCGCGGGCGGGAGAAGGTGGCGCGCAGCGCCGGATGAGGGGCGCTGCTGCCGTGCGAGTCACACCTGCAGGAACATCGCCAGACTGCGGCCCCCATCCGCCCTTCGGGCACCTTCCCCCGCAGGCGGGGGAAGGCAGGCGTTGGCGCAGCAACACGCTGCAGCGCTGGCAATCCGTTGCCTTCTCCCGCGGGCGGGAGAAGGTGGCGCGTAGCGCCGGATGAGGGGCGAAAGCCCCTCTCCCGCGTGCGGGAGAGGGGTTGGGGTGAGGGCAGCGCACTCGCGCATGCCGCTCGTACGCACGCCTCGCGTTTCCGCAGTCAATCGGACTCTCGGCCGCTCACCGCGCGACAAACCATTCCCAGCCTGCTCCCGTCACGTCCGTCCAGCACGCCCGACCTGCTCTCTCAGCGCGTCAACGCCTGAATCGCGGCACTGACATACACCAGCGGCGCATTCCAGTTGATCGCCACTTCGTTGGTGGCATAGCTGCAGGTGTCGTCCAGGTACGACAGCGCTGGCAGCCTGGACGGATAGCTCGCCTTGCAATCCTTCGCATCCTGCTGCCCGGGTTGCGGGCCGCCGACCAGCCAGCCCGGCACCGGCGGGTCGATGCCATCGGCTTCGGAAGGACGGTGATGGATATGCATCGGTGTGCGCTGCCCCACTCCGGTGACGAACGACAGCCCCAGCGGGTTGCGGCCCAGGATGTAGTCCAGCTGCGATTGCGCCGCGTCCAGATAACGCCGCTGCTGCGTCGTGCGGTAGCCCTGCAGCAACATCATCGCCTGATTGAGGACGACCGCATTGCTGCCCCACACGAAATCGGTATCGGTCATCGCCAGGCGCCACGGCGAGGCCTGCCACTGGTCGGCCAGGCGCTGCGCCAAGCCATCGATCTCCTGACTGATGCGCGCACGGTCTGCATGCGGGGTGAGCCGGTCGCGATGCGCCGCCAGCGACATCCACGCCAGCCCACCCACGTTGCTCCAGCCGGGCACGCTGGCCGGCACCTTGCGCGCCAGCATGGCGTCGTAGAAGCCGTCCTCGCCGGTGGTGACATACAGCTCCGCCGCGGCCCAGGCGAACTCGTCGGCAACCTGCGCATCGTCGTAACCGCCGGTGCGTACGTCATCGGGCTGGCGATAGATGACATCCGGATGCTGCTGCGCCCACGCCCATGCGGCGCGCGATGCCTTCAACATGCGCGCAGACACACCCGGATACTGCGTTTCGAATGGGGCGTACACCCGGCTGGCAGCTGCCATGACTGCGGCGAAATCCAGCGTGGCGGCCGTGGCCTTCATCACCACGTAGCGCTGCTGCCTGGCCTGGTCCGGCATGACCAGCCCATCGAACTGCTTGTCGGTGAGCTTGTGGTAGACCCCGCCATCGGCCGGGTCCTGCATGGCCAGCATCCACTGCAGGTTCCACCACACCTCCTGAAGGATGCCGGGCACGCCAGGCGCATCGTCGGGAATGCGCACCGTCTGCGCCTTGAATAGCGCCGGGTAATGCTCGTAGGCCGCCAGCAAGGTGTAGGTGCTGATGCCGGAGTTGACGATGTACTTGTTGTAGTCGCCGGCGTCGTACCAGCCCTTGGGCGCGCTGATCACACTGTCCGCCGGGCGCGTGGCCGAGGCCGCCGATGGATGGATGCGCACATGGGTATCGGGATGTCCGGCCGCACGCGCATAGCGCCCGGCGAACTGCGCCGGCAACGCGGTGCTGGCCCGATTGAAATAGAACGCCTTCAACGACGCATCGAGCACCGGCTGGTAGGCCCCGGCCCCGATGGGAAACGCCTCCGACGCGGCCAACCCGTCGATCTTCAGACGGTAGGTACCGGCTGCACGCACACTGGAGAAATCCGCCAGCTGCGCCTGCTGGCCGGCCGGCGACCACATTGCCGCCCGCGACAACGTACCCTGCAACACCGCGCGCCCGTGCGCGTCTTCGACTGTGAAGCGGCCCGAGCCGGTCGCTGCACCCTGCCGCTGCGCGACGACGGCCAGCTTGGTCGAGCCCGGCAGATACCCGAGCTGGTTGAGGTAAACACTACCGGGAGCGGTATTCGTTGCCTGCTGCGCGGAGCTACCTGCGGAAGCGAGCATGAGGACAGTGGTCAGCAGAGCTTGGCGAATCGTCATGCCGCAATGGTGACCGCGCTGCATCGTGACTACAAGCCCGCACTGCGCAGGCGGCGGGCAGCTGGCCGTACGGGAAGCAGGCAATCACCAGGGCCGGAAGCGGCGCTTGTGCACGGACCAGCACTGCGATGGCGGTACGCGCCGCTCGCGCTGATTCCGCCTCGCGCCTGCGAATCGCCGCCACCTTCATCGCACTACATCGGCGATTCCACCGCATTGGTTCGAGCGCTGGTGGGCGCCACAGGCGACGACGCGATCATCGGTCGTTTCCCATCGAACGCACGGTGATTGCCAGCGTTTCGACCAATTCTTCCCGATTTCCCGAATCTACCCTGGCACTGCCGTGACGAACGGCATCACCGCATGCACGCGCGACATCGCCGGCTACCCGCATCCGAACGCGGGCACCGCACGCCTCGCATCGCGCTTCTCTCCGCCAAGGAACCGCCCATGACCATTCAAGCGATCACCCGCTACTCCCATGCCATCCATCCGCATGCACGCCAGGCCGGACCGTGTCGGCAGGCACGCGCACCGCGCGTGTTCGCCCTTCTGCTGTCGATGAGCCTGCTGGCGGTGAGCCAGAGTGCACTGGCGACCAAACAGTGGAACAGCAACGCCAACCCGACCATCGACAACTGGATCTCCGGCATGTACGCCAGCATCAGTGGACCGCTGCAAACCATCCTCCAGCAGTGCCAGCTTGCACCGCAGGCGACGTGCGAGGTCACGATCATGGCCAATGGAGGCGTGCATACCAGCGCAACCGACGGAACGCAGCACTTCACCCTGCGCTTCACCGGCAATCCCGCACCGTTCGGCGCATGCCATATCTACCCGCTCAATCCAGGCATCCCGGGTGACAAACGCCTGCAAGGCGCCACCTGCTACGACGCCCGACACAACGGCACCTACTTCAATCTCAAGTGACCGCAGGCAGTGCGCGTCATGCCCAGCACTGGCGCCACTCACTGTCTCCATCGCGAACGGCGGCGCAGGGTGAACCCATCCTGCGCCGCTGCGCTGGTCCTCAGCGGCCGCGCATCTGCGTCGTCGGCGCGAATATGGCCAGACTGCGCACTTACTGCCCTGGCGTTGCCAACTGCACCTGCGCCTTGCCAACCGGGTTGCGCGGGTCGCTGCCGCCGCTGAGCACGTTGCGGCGCTTGTCCCATTCCACCGTCTGCAGGTTGCCCCACACATGGCTGGAGCCGCGTCCGCCCTCTGCGCTATCGCCAGGCAGTTCGAGCGCATGGCCCATCGCCTTCAGGCCCGCGGCGGTCTGCGCGGTGAACGCATTGCTTTCGGCGTCGATGACGTCCGGCAACCACTGGTGGTGATAACGCGGCAGCGCGCTGACCTGCTGCGCGTCCAGCCCGGCGTCGTAGCCCAGGATGCCGAGCAGCACCATGGTGATGATGCGGCTGCCGCCCGGGGTGCCCAACACGATCGCCTTGTCGGCCGATTCCATGAAGGTGGGCGTCATCGAACTCAGCATGCGCTTGCCCGGCTTGGGTGCGTTGGCGTCGTAGCCCATCACGCCGAAGGCATTGGGCGTACCCGGCTTGAGCGCGAAGTCGTCCATCTCGTCGTTGAGCAGCACGCCGGTGCCCTTGGGAATCAACCCCGAGCCGTACAGCAGGTTCACCGTCTGGGTACCGCCGACACGGTTGCCTTCGCTGTCGATGATGGAAAAGTGCGTGGTCTCGTCGTCTTCCAGCGGCGTGGGATTGCCCGACAACAGATCGCTGGGCGTCGCCTTGTCCGGATTGATGGTGGCGCGCAGGCCTTGCGCGTAATCCTTGCTCGTCAGCACACGCTGCGGCACATCGACGAAGTCCGGATCGCCCAGGAAGAAGGTGCGGTCGCGGTAGGCACGACGCATCGACTCCACCACCAGATGGGTGCGGTGCACCTCATCCAGGGTGTTCAGATCCCAGCCTTCCAGGATCTGCAGCATTGCCGCCAACGCAATGCCGCCGGACGACGGCGGCGGCGCGGTGGTGATCTTCCAGCCACGGTAATCGAACTGGATCGGCGTGCGCTGCTTCACCGAGTAGCCGGCCAGCTCTGCCGCAGTCCAGTGCCCGCCGGCCTGCTTCACGCCAGCGATCAACTTCCTGGCGGTCTCGCCCTTGTAGAAGCCGTCGAAGCCCTTGTCGCCCAGCAACGTGAGGGTGCGCGCCAGCTCGGGCTGCTTGAAGATGTCGCCTTCGGCGATGGGTCTTCCGCCGCGCAAGTACACCTCGCGGGTGCCGGGGTAGCGCTCCATCACCTCGCGCCGCGAGGCGTAGCCCTTGGCCATGCGCGCATACACCGGAAAGCCCTCGCTGGCGATGCGGATCGACGGCGCCAGCGATTGCTTGAGCGGCAACCGGCCGTGACTGGCCGCCAGTTCCACCAGCGCCGCCGGCAGGCCGGGAATGCCGGCCGACCACGGACCGTTGACCGAGCGGTCGCGGTCCAGCCCGCCCTGCTTGTCGAGGAATTTGTCCGGCGTGGCCGATTCGGGCGCGTACTCGCGCGCATCCAGCATCACGTCCTTGCCGGTCCTGGCGTCATGCAGCAGAAAGAAGCCGCCGCCGCCCAGGCCCGAGCTGATCGGCTCGACCACAGCCAGGGTGGAAGACACCGCAATGGCCGCATCGAAGGCATTGCCGCCCTCGCGCAGGATCTGCAGGCCGGCGTCGGTGGCCAGGGCATGGCCACTGGCCACGGCCGCGCCGGGCGGATGCGCAGCGACCGCCGCGGGCGCGCCGGTGGCAGGCGTGGTGCCGTCGGCGGACCAGGCCGGCGGTGCCAGCACGAACACCAGCAACAGCAGGCCCCGCGTCGAAAAATGTCGGAAGAAAGTGCTCACGGGGCGGGAGGCTCCTGTTCGTACAATTCGGGGTGATCGCGCTGCAGCTGCATCAGCTTGGCCAGCAATTGATCGTGGGTTTCCGGAATCTCCGGATCCGGGTCGATGCATTCGACCGGGCACACCACCACGCACTGCGCTTCGTCGAAATGGCCCACGCATTCGGTGCACCGCGCCGGGTCGATCACGTAGATGGTCTCGCCCATCGAGATCGCCTGGTTCGGGCAGGCCGGCTCGCAGACGTCGCAGTTGACGCAGAGCTCGTTGATTTTCAGCGACATATCGACAACACCATGCGATGCGAGGCAGCGCGATTCAACTGCAGGCGCTGGAACGCAACGTACTGCTGCAGGCAGGCGCGCACGGCGCGGATGATCAGCACATGGACAACGCCTGGGGCGCTGTCGGACACCCGCCCAACACGGCTGGTTCCGGTGACGTGCGGAGTCAGCATGCTGCTGGCTCCGCACACCGCGACCGGCTGCGCCCTCCCGCGCATCCGGCCTGGTACGGCATTACTTGGCTTCAACGAAGGTGTATTCCGCGCCCTTGGGCTGGACGATGGTCTGCACGCGCGCATTCTCGGCAGCATCGCCGATGAACAGCACGCGCACGCCCTTCATCGAATCCGGCTGCACGTCCTTGAACGCGGCCTCGATCAGGTCGGCCATCTTGGTGGACGCGGACGAACCGAAGGCCAGCATATTGCCCGGCTGCACGCCACGCGCCAGCGCGGTCTTGACGCTTTCCAGCTGACGCTCGTAGCTGCCGGCGAACTCGGCATCGGACTCCGGCGGCAAGTAGTACAGGAACGGGCTATTGGTGGTGGTGCCCAGGTTCTGGCCGACCACTTCCTGCAGGTACTTCTTCCAGCCGGCGTTGTCGTCCTTGGCTGGCGCCTTCAGCGGCGCGGGAGCCGCGGCGGCGGTGGGAGCCGGCTCTTCCTTCTTGCAGGCGGTGACCGCCAGCGCGGCGATCGAAGCGAGCGCCAGAGCGCGCATGGTGTGTTTCATGAAACTCCTCCCTTTGAAAAGCGTGTGGTGATGTAACGAAGATCGGGTCAGGCCTGCGCGCGGGATTCGCGTACCTGGCGCAGCGCCTCGACCACCGAGGCGGGAACGAAACCGGAGACATCGCCGCCGAGCCGCGCGATCTCGCGCACCAGCGACGACGAGATGAAGCTGTACTGCTCGGCCGGCGTGAGGAACAAAGTCTCCACTTCCGGAATCAGATGGCGGTTCATACTGGCCATCTGGAATTCGTATTCGAAGTCGGACACCGCGCGCAGCCCGCGCAGCAGCACCCCGGCCTGCATGTCGCGCACGAAGTGCGCCAACAGCGTATCGAAGCCGCGCACTTCCACGTTCCTGTGCGCCGCCAGTGCTTCCTGCGCCAGCGCCACGCGCTTTTCCAGCGGCAGGGCCGGCCCCTTGGACGGGCTGTAGGCCACGCCCACCACCACGCGCTCGAACAGCGGCGCGGCACGGTTCACCAGGTCGATATGCCCATTGGTGATCGGGTCGAAGGTACCGGGATAGACGGCGGTGCGGCTATTGGCCACGCTCATACGGAAACTACCGGGGTCGGATCGCCGTTCAGTGTAGCAGCGGCCCGGCGATACAGCGCATAGCGCACCTGCCGGGTACCGCCCTCGCGGTGCAGGTCCCAACCGGCCGGCAGCGGCGGCACCGCATCGGCGGGCGCTTCCAGGTACAGCCAGGCCTCGGCGGCCAGATGCGCGGGCAGGCGTTGGAGCACGCCGGCCCACAGGCCATCCGCGAACGGCGGGTCGACGAACACGATATCGGCCTGGGCCGCCGGAGCGCGCTCCAGCCAGCGCAGCGCATCGTCCTGCAGCACCTGGACCTGCTCGGCCGCACCCAGCCGGGCCACATGCTCGCGCAGGCGCTGCGCCAGGCCGGGGTCACGCTCGATCAGGGTGGCATGCGCCGCGCCGCGCGAGACCGCTTCCAGGCCCAGCGCGCCCGAGCCGGCGAACAGGTCCAGCACGCGGGCACCGGGCAGGCGCGGCATCAGCCAGTTGAACAGCGTTTCGCGCACGCGGTCGCTGCTTGGGCGCAGCCCCGGTGCATCGGGCACCGCCAGTCGGGTATTGCGCCAGCGCCCGCCCACGATGCGCACCTGCCCTTCCGCGCCACGCGGCGCCGGCCGTGGCGGGCGGCTCATCGCCACCTGCCGTTGACGGGCAGACCCAGGGGTAACACGGCGGAAGCGAGTGGCGGCATGGCTGACGACGCGGCGAGGGACGGCCATGATACCGCCGTCGCCCAAGCTGCCGCCCTCCCCGGCCTGGTCAGCGCGGCACGACACATTCGCGCCGGTGCGCCTTGAAAACATCCGCCGACGGCCTCATCCCCCTGGCCATCGGCCGCGTGACGGCCTGAACCACCACGGAGCACGACCCCAATGACCGTTGAGACCGACAAGCAGACGCTGGGCTTCCAGACCGAGGTCAAGCAGCTGCTGCAGCTGATGATCCATTCGCTGTATTCGAACAAGGAAATCTTCCTGCGCGAGCTGGTGTCCAACGCCGCCGACGCCGCCGACAAGCTGCGCTTCGAGGCGCTGGTGAAGCCGGAGCTGCTGGAAGGCGGCAGCGAGCTGCGCATCCGTGTCGACTACGACAAGGACGCGCGCACCGTCACCATCGACGACAACGGCATCGGCATGAGCCGCGAGGATGCGGTCTCGCACCTGGGCACCATCGCCAAATCAGGCACCGCCGATTTCCTCAAGCACCTGAGCGGCGACCAGAAGAAGGACGCCAACCTGATCGGCCAGTTCGGCGTGGGCTTCTACAGCGCCTTCATCGTGGCCGACCAGGTGGACGTGTATTCGCGTCGCGCTGGCCTGCCGGCCAACGAGGGCGTGCATTGGTCCTCGCGCGGCGAAGGCGAGTTCGAGATCGCCAGCGTCGACAAGCCCGAGCGCGGCACCCGCATCGTGCTGCATCTGAAGGACGGCGAGGAATCGTTCGCCGAGGGCTGGACCCTGCGCAACATCCTCAAGAAGTATTCCGACCATATCGGCCTGCCGATCGAGATGCGCAAGGAGCATTACGGCGAAGACGCCGACAAGCCCGCCGAACCCGAATGGGAAGTGGTCAACCGCGCCAGCGCACTGTGGACGCGACCCAAGTCCGAGATCAAGGACGAGGAGTACCAGGAGTTCTACAAGCACATCGCGCACGACGCGGGCAACCCGCTGGCGTGGAGCCATAACAAGGTCGAAGGCAAGCTCGAATACACCTCGCTGCTGTTCGTGCCCGGCCGCGCCCCGTTCGACCTGTACCACCGCGATTCGGCCAAGGGCCTGAAGCTGTACGTGCAGCGCGTCTTCATCATGGACCAGGCCGAACAGTTCCTGCCGCTGTACCTGCGCTTCATCAAGGGCGTGGTGGATTCGTCGGACCTGTCGCTCAACGTCTCGCGCGAGATCCTGCAGTCCGGTCCGGTGGTGGACTCGATGAAGTCCGCACTGACCAAGCGCTCGCTGGACATGCTGGAGAAGCTGGCCAAGGACAAGCCGGACGACTACGCCACATTCTGGCGCAATTTCGGCCAGGCGCTGAAGGAAGGCCCGGCCGAGGACTATGCCAACCGCGAAAAGGTCGCCGGCCTGCTGCGCTTCTCGTCCACGCACGACACCACCGGCGCGCAAAGCGTAGGTCTGGCGGACTACCTCGGCCGGTTGGCCGAAGGCCAGGACAAGCTGTACTACCTCACCGGCGAGAGCTACGCACAGATCAAGGACAGCCCGCACCTGGAAGTGTTCCGCAAGAAGGGCATCGAAGTGCTGCTGCTCACCGACCGCATCGACGAATGGCTGATGAGCTATCTCACCGAATTCGACGGCAAGTCGTTCGTGGACGTGGCGCGCGGCGACCTGGATCTGGGCAAGCTGGATTCGGAAGAGGACAAGAAGGCGCAGGAAGAAGTGGCCAAGTCCAAGGAAGGCCTGGCCTCGCGCATCAAGGCCGCCCTCGGCGACGACGTGGCCGAAGTACGCGTCTCGCACCGCCTGACCGATTCCCCCGCCATCCTGGCCATCGGCCAGGGCGACCTGGGTCTGCAGATGCGCCAGCTGCTCGAAGCCAGCGGCCAGGCCGTCCCGGAAAGCAAGCCGGTGTTCGAATTCAACCCGGCCCACCCGCTGATCGAGAAACTCGATGCCGAGCAGGACATGGATCGCTTTGGCGATCTAAGCCGCGTGCTGTTCGACCAAGCGGCGCTGGCGGCGGGCGACAGCCTGAAGGATCCGGCGGCGTATGTGCGGCGGTTGAATAAGTTGTTGTTGGAGTTGTCGGCTTAAGCCGCGCTGCGGCTACCAGCAAACAACAAAGACCGGCCCTGCGCCGGTCTTTTTATTTGTTCGCCGTGCCGGTGTGCGGGATCAGGCCTCGTTCTCTTTCAACACCCAGCATCCGAACGCAGGACCGGCCGAATAACCGGTCTCCGGTTCGATACGGATCTTGAGCGTGGCACGGCCGGCAACCGCTGCCGGCAGCGCGTAATCCACATCCACGAAGTCCAGCCCGCGGTTGCCTTCGAGGCGTTCGTTGGCGATGAGTTCGCCATCGGCGAGAATGCTGAAGCGGCGGCGGGTTTCGTCGCCCCAGTACCGCAGGCGCAGCACCTTCGCCTGGGCAGTGTTGCGCAGGGTGAAGGCGATGAAACCGCCGGTGCGGGCGTCGCGGCCGGCGTGGCGGCGGTAGCTGAGGGCGTAGGAGCTGGCGCTGGTCAGCGCATGGGCGTTCTCGGAGGCTTCGTCGCCCAGCGCCACGTGATCGAGCGCGGTGGTGTCCAGCAGCTTCTGTCGTTGCGTACTGGCCGCCTGCTCGGCCTGGCGTTGTTGCCAGGCGGCGGCATCGCGATGCTCCAGATAGACAGCGCTGCGACGGTCGAACTGGGCATAGAACGGCGACAGGCGCCACTGCTGTGCGCCGTCGGTGTAGTGGTAGTGGCCATGGGTAGGTAGCGGCTGCAGGCGTTGCAGGACCTCATCGCCGCCGATCAGCGCCGGGGTATCGTTGTTCCAGGGCGTTGCGGCGTCGCCGAGGTCAGCAGCCAGCACCAGCGGGCCGCGCATGACCGCCACCCAGGCAGGATCGTCGGGCGTGGGCTCCAGACGCAGCGGCATCTCCAGTTGCAGGGACACCGTGTCGCCGGCAGCCCATGTGCGTTCGATGCGCAAATACCCGTCCACCGGCTGCAGGGTCTGCGATTGGTCATTGACCTGCAAGGCGAATGCGCCGGCCCAACCGGGCATGCGCAGCGCAAGCGTGCGCAAGGTGGCCGGCGCTGCATCGATCTGCAACGTGACCTGGCCCTGCTCGGGCAAGGTGCTGTGCAGGCTGAGCGCGAACCCGGCTGCGCCGCGCACCGTGGAAGGCACATACAGATTGACGTATACCCCCTGCCCGTCTTCCCAGTAGATCGAGTCGCCGAACTGCGCGTGCGACTCCATGCCGCTGCCGACACAGCACCAAAAATCGTCGAATGGCGACGACCAGCCGCGCGCTTCGCCGGCCAGTAGCGGTGTCATGTAAGTGAACATGCCGGTACGCGGGTGCTGCTGCGCCATTACGTGGTTGAGCAGCGTGCGCTCGTAGTAATCGAAGAATGCCGCCTGCGGCCCCCACTGATACAAGTGGCGGGTGAGCTTGAGCATGTTGTAGCTGGCGCAGTGCTCGCAGGTCTGCTCGGTGAGGAACCTGGAGATGCTGTCCGGCTGCTGGAAGTATTCGCGGTCGCCATTGCCGCCGATCGCATAGGTGTGGTGGTCGGTGACGGTGTGCCAGAAGAAGCGCGCCGCCGCGCCAGTTGCGGCGTCGCCGGTCACTTCGAACTCGCGAGCCAGGCCGATCAGCTTGGGGATATTGGTATTGGAATGCTGGTGCACCAGTTCGTCGCGCTGGGCGATCAGCGGATCGAGCACGGCATGGTGGTGCAGACGTTGCGCCACTGCCAGCCACTGCGCATTGCCCGTTCGCACATGCAGCTCCACGAAGGATTCGTTGAGGCCACCGAATTCGCACCACAGCACCTTCTGCAGCTGCGCGTCGTCGAGTGCGGCGAAGATGCCTTGCAGATAGCCGGCCAGGCCCACCGCGACCTGCAGCGCCTGCGCATTGTCGCAATGCGCGTGCACGTCGAGCAGGCCGGCAAACAACTTGTGCCAGGTGTACAGCGGTGCCCAGCTGCCGTTGAGGTAGAACGGCGCCGGGTCGATCTTGCCGCGCCTGAGTTCATCGAACACCGTGCGGCCGCTTTCGATCTTCCCTGCGGCGTTCTTTCGGGTAAAGCCAGCCACATAGCCATCGCCTGCATGCGCCTGGCAGCGTGCCAGCTCTGCGACCAGGTACCCGGCGCGCGTGCGGCATTGCGCATCGCCGGTCTGCGCATGCATCCGTGCCAATGCGCTGAGATAGTGACCGAGCGTATGCCCGGCGATGGTGTCCGCCTCCCAGCCGCCGTATGCAGGCGCCTTGGGCTCGAGGCCGGCGTACAGCACGAAGTTGTGCAACAGCCGGTCCGGCTCCAGCCGCATCAGGTAACGACGGTTGGTGTGCAGCGCGTCCAGGAACAACGACGGCGTGAGCCGCACCTGCGCCAGTGGCACGGCGCGCACGCTGCCGGGTTGTGCGGCGCTGGCCTGCGCCGGAAAGCGCAGGAAACCCGCCGCAACCGCCAGGCTGCTCCAGGCCAGAAAGCGCCGCCGCGACAGGCTCGGCGCGTGGTCGTTGGGCAACTCGCTCGGATACGTCTCGGTCATGGGCTCAGCTTAGCTCCTGTCGGCGCGCACAGACCGCGCGCGCCATTGCAACAACCGCCTATGCAATCGCGACAACACGCGCGTGACACGCATGACGCCCACGACCGATGGCATCTGGCCGCACACCACCGCGATACAGCGGCCCGATCAGAACTTCACCGTGGCACGCGCCCAGTAGAACCGACCCAGCAGATCGTAGGTGGCCACGTCGGTATTGGCGTTACCCACATTGTTGGAGTAATACAGCGGCGGCTGCTTGTTGGCGACATTGTCCACGCCTACCTCGAAGCGCGTATGCCAGGGCTGCACCTCGTAGCCCAGCTGCAGATTGTTGTAGACATACGCGCCGATCTTGCGCACCACACCGGGAATACCCGCATCGGCGGACAGGCTCTGGTCGAGGTCGGCGTTGCCGATATCGGTATTGCCCACGTAGCGGATACGCCAGGTGGCACTCCAGTCGCCCAATGCCCAGTTCACCGTGCCCAGGCCGCGCCAGCGTGGGAAGTTGCCGTAGGCCTGGGTGTAACGGCCCACGTTGTGGATGGTGACCGAGCTGGGATCGGTGGTGTCGGGCAGCACGTCGTAGCGGGTGAGGTAGGTGCCGTTGAGGCTGGCGTTGACCCTGCCCCAGGCGGCTTCCGGCAGGCGGTAGGTCAGATTGAAATCGATGCCCTTGGCCCAGAGCTTGCCCAGGTTGACGGTGGGCTCGGCGATGTAGTTGATGGTGCCGTTGCCGTTGCGATGGATCAACGCGCAGAACGCGCTCGCCTGATTGGCATAGCACTGGTTGAGCACGGTCTGCGCCGACACCGTGGTGATGGTGTCTTCCAGGTCGATGCGCCACCAATCCGCGCTCAGCGACAGGCCGTCGATCCAATCCGGGTCATAGACCACGCCCACGTCGTAGGACCTGCCGGTTTCCGGCTTGAGCTGGTAGCCCGCCACTACCGCGCCGGAGACCTTGCCCGACACCTGCCCGTCCGATTGTTGGTAGCTGCCATCGGTGGGCACGTTGGCGCAGGCCACGCTGTTGCCGCCGGTATAGCCGTTGCACGGATCGTTGACGGTGGCCGCGTCACCGGCCACGCCGGCGTACAGTTCGTTGATGTTCGGTGCGCGAAACACCTGCGAGACGGTGCCGCGCACCAGTAGATTCTCGATCGGACGATACTCCAGCGATAGCTTGCTGTTGGTCTTGCTGCCCACCGAGCTGTAATCGGAATAGCGGGTACCGACCGTGAGGTTCAACGCGTTGATCCCCGGCAGGTCCCTGAGCAGCGGGAACAAGGCCTCTGCATAGGCTTCCTTGACGTCGAAACTGCCGCTCAGGGTGGACGAGCAGAATTCGATCACCCCGCACAGGCCGTTCTCATCGCCTGTCCACAAGGCATCCGACGCCGTCGTGGAGCGTTCCTTACGGTACGAGACGCCGGCGGCCAGGCTGGCTTCACCGGCAGGCAATTCGAACAGTGCGCCGTTGGCATTGGCCTCGAACTGCTTGACGGTATAGACACTGGTCACGATGGGATTGACCACCATGCCCTGCAGGGTGGACAGGTTGGCACTGTCGTTGAGGTTGAAGAAGTTCAACGGCGTGCAGCCGGCGATCGCCGCTCCCGCGCTGCCGCACTTCACCACACCATCGCTGTCCAGGAACGACGGGCCGATCGCCTGATTGAACGTGGCGTAGTCGAGAAACCCGTTGTTGATGGACTTCTGCTTGACCTTGCCGTAGTTGAAAGTGGCGTCCCACTGCCAGGCGCTGTCGCCGAAGCGGCCACGCAGACCGGGGCTGATCTGGAAGTTGTAGGTGTTGTACTGATAACTGCGATTGCCGAGCACGGTGGCGCGCGTGTTCAGGTCGTTGTAGGAGGTGCCGGTGCTGCGATCGGTGCCGAAGTTCACGCCGAACGGATTGTAGTAACTCTGCGCCGACACCAGGATGTTGTCGCCGTTGGAGAAGATCGGAATCGGCGCAATGACCGATGCCGATTCGGTTTTACTGAACCAGGTGTTGACGTACCCCTCAACACTGTCGCTGAAGCGAAATGTCCCCAGCAGGAAGGCATTGGTGCGTTCTTGCGGGGTCTGCAGCAGATTGAAGGGCTGGTAGTTATACGAATCTGCGCTGGCGTTGTAACAATGGAAATCCCCCGGGCCGGCACGCCCGCTGACGCCACTGTTGAGCGTGACGCGGCTGCAGCCATTGGCCTGGGCAAGTTGCGCCGACTGCGTGGAACCGTCGTTGAAATTGACCGTACCGGTCGGCGTGGCCGACGAGCCCTGCTTGACCGGCTGGCCATCGATCAATGCCAGCGCATCCCTGGAGTACGCACGTGCGCCGGCCGATACCGGGTCGATGCTGTGATACGACAGCCCGCCGATCAGGTTACCGCGCTCCCAGGTTTTGCCGGTGGTGAGCGCGAAGTTTCGACGGTTGCCGTCGCGCTCGCTGCTGGTGCCGAAGTCGCTGCTGAACTGCACGCCGTCGAAGCGCGAGCGCAGGATGAAGTTGACCACGCCACCGATCGCGTCGGAGCCGTACACCGCTGAAGCACCATCGCTGAGCACTTCGATCCGTTCGATCATGCTGGAAGGAATGGCGTTGACGTCGTTGTAGGCCAGGCGGATGCCGTTGACCAGCACCAGCGTGCGCTTGTCGCCCAGGCCGCGCAGCGAGACCGCCGATGCACCGGTACCGCCGCCATTATTGGTGTACGGATTGGTGGCATTGCCGGCAATCGACGGCAATTCCTGCAGCAGATCGCCCACCGTCGCCTTGCCGGTGGCGGCGATCTGTTCCTGGCTCACCGTGACCACCGGGTTGGCGGTTTCGGTATCCACACGGCGCAAGCGCGAGCCGGTGACGACCACGCTGTCCAGGGTTTGCGTTGCATCGCCGGCTGCCTGTTGCGCCCGCGCTGGTGCCGCCGTGCCGGCAACCAGCACGATCGATAACGCGGTGGTGAGCGAATGCTGGATCGAGCGCCCGGTAGCAGGGCGGGCTCGGGACTGAGGCAATGGCGACGTCGGCATGCGGGGCTCCTGGGGAGAACTTGGACGAACGATCGGCAACACAGGCCCGTGCCGACGTGCGCCGGCGTGGGTCGGAACCAGAGAGCAGTCACGCCGCCGCACGACGTATGCGACGCGCATGCTGCAGGCATCTCGGCACCTTGCAGGCGCATGACCGCAGGGCCAACGCGCAACGCGTGGTGTCGAATGGCAGTCGGTACGCAGCGGTGTCGCGCGATGCGATCCGCTTTCATCAGTTGGTCACAATGTGCCCGTCCTCACGTGCGGCGTCTTGTCGCATTTGGCGACGGTGCATGCGGAAAACAGCATGGTGGGAATGCGTATGCGTGATCGCTGCACGTGCCTGCT
Source organism: Xanthomonas sp. NCPPB 1067 (assembly GCF_020783795.1). Taxonomy (NCBI): domain Bacteria; kingdom Pseudomonadati; phylum Pseudomonadota; class Gammaproteobacteria; order Lysobacterales; family Lysobacteraceae; genus Xanthomonas; species Xanthomonas sp. NCPPB 1067. The sequence continues at coordinate 33,212 of NZ_JAJGQG010000021.1, read as the reverse complement.
CCATGCACGGCCTCAAGCGGGCGTGCACTCCCAGTCTCCATCGCCATCGCCATCGCCACGATGTGTATTGACCGCTGCATGCCGGAGCCGGCGTGCCTGCGCGCTGACCTCATCGAGGTTGGCCGGATCACCCCGCCTGCAGCGCCGCGCCGATCATCACGGCGCGGTGGATGCCGCTGGCTGCGGTGCAGTGCTGTCCGGGCTGCGGTTCCACTCCGGCGTGGGCGAGCGCTGCATCCAGCGCACGAAGAAATCCAGCAGACGCCGCCTGCCGTAGTCGCCGCCGGCGCCGTGATCGCCGCCGGGCACCACCAGCAAGTCGAAATCCTTGTTGGCCTTGATCAGGCGATCGGCCACCTGGAAGGTACTGGCTGGGTCGACATTCATATCCATGTCGCCGGTGATCAGCAGTAGATGACCTTGCAGGCGTGCGGCATTTTCCACGTTGGAGGATTCTGCGTACCACGGCCCAACCGGCCAGCCCATCCACTGCTCGTTCCACCAGATCTTGTCCATGCGGTTGTCATGGCAGCCGGAATTGGCCACTCCGGCGACATAGAACTCCGAATGGAACAGCAGCGCACCCAGTGCGTTCTGCCCACCTGCGGAGGTGCCGAACACGCCAACGCCACCATCGATGTCGTACCACGGATACTGCGCGGCAGCGGCCTTGTGCCAGGCAATGCGGTCAGGCAAGCCGGCGTCCTTGAGATTGCGCCAAGCCACATCGTGGAAGGCGCGCGAGCGATTGTTGGTGCCCATCCCGTCGATCTGCGCAACCGTAAATCCCAGGCCGGTCAAGGCGAAGGCGCCCGCACTGAACGTCTTGGGGACGAAGGAGCCCTGCGGGCCGGCGTAGATGTACTCGATCACGCGGTAATGCTGGTGCGGATCGAAATGTTGCGGGCGATTGATCACCCCCCAGATCTCGGTCTTGCCATCGCGCCCGACGCTATGGAACGGAAGCGGCGGCTGCCAACCGCTGGCGAGCAACTTGCCTAAATCGGTGCGCTCCACCGTATGCGCCAGCCCGCCATCGGCGCTGCGACGCAGCTCCAGCACCGGGCCGAGGTCCACGCGCGAGTACAGGTCCACGAACCACTTGCCATCCGGCGAATAGCTCACCTGATGATCGGCGGTCTGCGGCGTCAGTGCGGTCAGGCCGGTGCCGTCCAGCCCGATGCGATAGGCATGCCGGTAATACGGGTCTTCCCCGGGTTGCATGCCCGAGGCGGTGAAATACAGCTGCCCCGCCGCCTCGTCGATGTAATCGAGCTTGCGCACCACCCATTCGCCGCGGGTCACCTGGCGGACCACCTCGCCACGATGGCCGTCATAGAGATACACATGCTCCCAGCCATCGCGCTCGGAAGCCCACAGGATCTGCGCGCCGTCGGCCAGATCCTTGCGCGCATACTTGCCGCCGTCTTCGTGCGTGCCGCTGAGTTCGGAGTATTCGATGAAGGTGGGCGAGGTCTCTTCGATCAGCGTGCGCGCCGCCGCGGTGCGCGCATCCACCTCGATGACGCGATACACCTGGTGCCCACGCGCGTTGTACTCGAAGGTGAAGCCACGGCTGTCCTTCCACCAGCGGATGCCGTTCAACGTAAAGGCATTGGGCAGCAGCGTCATCGCTACTGGATGGGCCGCGCCGGTGGCGATGTCGAACAGCACCGGCTGCATCACCGGCAACGCATCGCCCGGCTTTGGATAGACCTGTTGATGCAGCCTGGGCTGCACGCGATCGGCCGGCGCCGATTCGATGTAGTACACCATGTGCGGCGGCGGCGCCTTGACCCGGTAGGCGGCCAGATGCTGCGAATCCGGCGACCATTCCACGCTGTCGATGGCGTAATAGTTGCCGCCGCTGCCCTCGCGACTGAGGTCCCGGCGTTCCCCGCCGCCGGTCGGCGTAATCACCAGATTGCCCTGCTCCACCCATGCGCGCCAGCGCCCGTCCGGCGACGTCTTGGCCATGCGCTCGCCTTGCTTGAGCGGCAGTGCCATGTCCATCGTTTCGGCGGATTCATCGCGGTCGGGGCGATGCTCGCAGCGATAACGCGCCAGATCGCATTGCCACCCCAGCCGCGCCAGTCGAAAGCCAAGGCGCTGCTGCACGAGCGTCGGCTGTTTCAGCGCCAACGCGGCCGCATCGACATCTTGCGCGCCGGCCTGGGTCAAGGCCGCTGCCAGCCGGGCATGATCGAAGGCCAGCGTATTGCGACCGCTGGCGGCATCCACCAACCGGTACTCGATCGCCGGAGCTCGGCCGGGGCGTGCAACGCCGCGCCGGTACAGAAAGCGTCCCGTATCGACCCACACCGGTTCGGCAGGCTCGCGATCGACCAGCGACCGGTAGTGTTCGGACACTGCCATGGCCTGTGCGTATTGCGCGGCAGTGGGCGCCGAGGGTTGCGCCAGGGCGGCAGGCGCCAGCATCGTCAACAGCATAAGGCTGGCCCGCCAGCTCAGATGGCGGGCCAGGCGGTTCTTCGGCGTGCGATCAGATGACCATGTCATACAGGTTCCGTCGAGCGTGCGTGATGATTGACCTGCGCCATCAGACGCTGGCGTTTCAGGTGAGAGCCATAGCACGCATCGCAGCGAAGGCCGGTGCGATGGTGACTGGCAACGAAGGCCGTGTATTCAATGACGTAACGCCTGGCCGCCGCGCGAGGACATCATGCGTACCATGCCTGCACCGCGACCAATGCCGCTGTGCCCGGCAACGCCACCCGGTCGGCATGCCGGCCCTGCGGCCGCACCGGCTTGCCGTCGACCAGCACCCGCTGCAGCCGCATGCCCGCCGGCACACGCAGGCTCAGCCAGATGCGTTTCGGCCTGCGTTCCGGCAGTTCCACCTCGCCTTCGATACAACGCGCGTGGACATCGGTGCGCAGGCGCAAGGTGAGCTTGCCCCATCGGGTGGGCGCGGCGGTGATGCCGACGGTTGCGCCACTTTCCAGCCACGCACGTGGCACCGCGCGCGCAAGGAACAGCTGCTCGCCCGCACTGTCTTCGCTGACCAGCATCCAGCGCAGCAGCAGCGGAATGGTCATCTGGGCAGGCATGCAGAACAGCGGCATGCCGCCGGTGATACCGCTGACCTCGCCCGCCGTCCAGCTGCCGCGTGTGTGTACCTGATAACGGTGCGCGTAGACGAACAATAGATACTCTTCGATGCGGTCCAGCCGCAGCAATTGCTGCGCATATCCATAAGAAATGAAGCCAAGCAGGTCGCGGCTGCCCGGCTCCGGCGGCGCGATATTGGCCACCACGCCGATGCTGGTGCCGCCATGGCCGCGCAGGCAGTCGATGACCAGATGGGCCAGATCGTCGGGCAGCACGTCGGCCTGCAGCAGTTCGGCGTAGGCGCGATGCGGCCATTGCTGTTCGCTGGGTTTTTCCTGCAGCAACGATTGGCGGAAGGTCAACGTGGTGCCCGGCAACGGACCTACGTATGGTGGTGACAGCTCGTGGCGCACGTTCGCGCGCAGGCTGGCTTCGAGCCGCGCGCGCAGTTGCGTCGCGCGGCGCTGCCACTGCGCGGCCGTTGCAGCATCGCCGCCCAGCGTGGTCCACACCTGCGCGATGTCTTCCCAGCCACGGATGGTCATCGCGCTATTGGCGTAATACGGCTTCCACCACAGCGAGGGATCGGCGAACAGGCAGGCGTCGGACTCGTTCCAGCCATGCAGCAGCCCGTGGCCGTGCGCAGTGCGCGGCAAGGCCAACGCCTGGTCGTGCAGATCGCACAGAACCGCTGCGGTAGCGGAGATCTTGGGCAGCAACCGGCGCAGGCGCGCGGCATCACCGGTGTAGCGCAGATAGCGCGCCAGCAGCGACAGGGTGAGCCCGAACTGCCCGACCTCCGGCCCGCGCATGTTCGGCAGGCCATCGTCCTGCACGAAATCGTCGAAGTAGTTGTCCAGTACCGCGGCGGCCTGCGGGAAGCGGCCCCATTCCAGGTTGGCGTAGAACGAGCTGGTAAAGGTGTCCTGGAAGCCGTCGTACTCGTTGCCGTAGTAGTCGCGCTCCACCGCACCGTACTTCGGATAATCGCCACCGGGGCGTACCACCAGCTCGCGCGCGAAGGCGAATTGCGCCATGTCGTTCCAGCTGGCATCGGGCAGCTGCGCCTGCACCGTGCCGTCCATGGCGTGCTGCCAGTAAGCGGCAAAATCGATCAACGCCGCGTAGAACTGCTCGGCGGTGGCCGGCTTGCGCGAAGGTGCGAACGCGGGATAGCTGTGGGTGTAATGCACGCCGGCGATCTCGCCGCCGCGCACCTGCATCGTGCGATGCCAGGTCTGCACCACGAAGCGATCGCTGGCACGCACATCGGCGAACACCAGCACGTCGTACCAGCTATCGGCCTCGCCTTCGCGGCGCATCACCTTGCGCACTGCAGGCATCCAGCCACCCAGCAGGCCTTCCTCGCGCCGTTTGATCAACGCCTCTTCGCCGAGCTCGGCGAAGGCCTGCTCCGGGCGTGCCGTGCGGCTGCGGCCGTTGGGCAGGATCGGCATGGTGTCCAGCGCTTCGCGCGTACCGACGAAGGTGGTCCATGGCCAACGGCCGCCGTTGTCCTTGGGATCGAGCAAGGACGCCGGCGGCGGCGCCACATCGCGCACCTGCGCCTCGTCCGGGTCGCCGTCGCGCAGCAGGCGGTCGGCGAGCAGATCTGCCTCGGCCATGGCCACCTGCGCCAGCGGCAGGCCGAAGTACGGCTTGCTTTCGGCCGGATACGCCGGCTCGGTGCGCTTGTCCAGGCGCAGCATGCCGCTGTCGGTCCAAAACGTCAGCTGGCCCTGCGGGCTGTCGAGGTGCTCGTAGACGGCCCAGTCCTGCTGCAGATGTCGAAAGCGGCAAAGCGTGCTGCCGACATGCGCGGCCGACGGCAGCGCCTCAAGACGCGGCAGCACCGGTGGCGGCAACGTCGCCGGGGCGTGCGGCGTGCCTGGCATCGCGCGCGCGGCACCTACGCCCACTGCGGCGGTCGCCGCCATGCTCTGACGCAAAAAGCTTCTGCGGTCCATCGTCGCGCCCTCGGTTGATCTCATCCACATCGTGCGCGACGGCGCGGCTCGCGTCTTGTGGCACGTGTCTGGCCCGTATGCGGAAATCCGCACACAAGCAGCTGTTGCTGCACTGCCATCGCAGCAACGGCGCAGCGCCCAGTTGCCGCCCCCTGCCATTTAGCCACATGACTTTCTGGCCACGCCGGTACCTGCGGTGGCAGCCACACTGGCTGCACAGACGCAGGCGACATCGTCGCCAGACCGCCACGCAACCCAAGCCCACCCACAAGGAACGTCATGCAGTCATCCTTACCGCGCATCGCACACACTGCCCGCGCCGCAGCGCGGTTTTTCGATGTCGGCGGCGCGTCCGCCAAGTGGTCGAAACCTCCGGCGCATTGCTGGCTGTGGCTGGCCCTGATCGTGCCCTGCATCGCACAGGCGCAAGTGGACCTGTCGCAACTGGATGCCGGGATGGCCGCCCCACGCACCCAGGTGCTGGTGCTGGGCAGCGTGCATCTGTCGCAGCTGCCCAAGGGCAGTGACGTCGATGCATCGCGCTTGCAGCCGCTGCTGGAGCGATTGGCCGCCTATCGGCCGACCATCATCACCATCGAGAACCTGTCCGGCGAGACCTGCGATCTGATGCGGCGCCATCCGGCCACCTACCTTCCCGAGGATGTAACCACCTACTGCCCGGAAACCGCCGAGGCGGCGGCGGCCACGGGACTGGACGTACCAGCCGCGATCGGCCAGGTACAGCAGACGCTGAAGACATGGCCCAGTGCACCTACGCCAGCGCAACGCCGCCGATTGGCGTCGCTGTTCCTGGCCTCGGGCGATCCGGCTTCGGCGCTGGTGCAGTGGCTGCAGCTTGCGCAGGCCGAGCGGCGCCCCGGCGACGGCTTGAACGCGGCGCTGGCAGCACAATTGCGCGATGCGCAGAAGCGCCCCAACGAGAGCTACCAGATCGCCGCGCAACTGGCGGCGCGGCTTGGGCTGCAACGCGTGCATCCGGTCGATGACCACACTGGCGACAACGTGGACGTGGGCGACCCAGCGGAGTACGGCAAGGCGATCCAGGCCGCCTGGGACAAGGCCGCACCCCGTGCAGCGGCAATGCGTACCCGTGAAGATGCGCTGGCGCGTGCAGGAAAGCTGCTGGAGCTGTACCGAGCGATCAACCTGCCGGCCAGCCAGCAACTCGCGATAGCGGTGGATTTTGCCGCCGCCCTGGGCGAAGCCTCACCGCAGCGCTACGGGTATCGCTACGTGTCCGGCTGGGAGATCCGCAATCTGCGCATGGTCTCCAATGTCCGCGCCTGCTTTGCCGAGCAGCCCGGCGCACGGGTGCTGGCCGTGGTCGGCGCCAGCCACAAACCATGGTTCGACAATTGGCTGGGCCAATTGCAGGGCGTGGATATCGTGGATGCGGCGCAGGTGTTGGGTCATGACGGAAAGTGAGTACAACGACTTCAGCGTGACGCTCTAACGCAAAAGCCTGATTGGCCGAGGGCGCGGTGCCCTTGCCGCTCGCGGGACACACCGTGAATCCATCCCTGGGGGCTCGGTGGCGGCATCCATGCCGCCACACGGTCCCGCAATCGGCGAGGACACCGCACCAGAGTGTGAGTCGGCTGCTTTGTTAAAAACATGCACAGCGACCATCTCGACTGGTCATTGCCCGCCTACCGTCGCGGAACCTTACGCGGCATGGACGCCGCGTAAGAGCCTCCATGGACGGATTCATTGCGTGTCCCGCGATGGTGGGCGTGCAAGGGCCCGGCAGCCAGGTAACAGATCAGCCACTATACGCTTGCGGGCTGCCCGCACGGTCCTACCACCCGCAGACAAGACAACCGCGGTTATCGATACCGGCATGAGCAACGGTCATCAATCCGCCGACTCAGACACGCACAACGTGCATCTGCCTGTCGTGTCAGCAGGTGGGGCTAGCGCGCCGGCCATGTACCCCAAGCACCAGATCGACAACCGGCTTTCGTCCAATCCAGGCTCTCAGCTCAACACGTCCAACAAGCTACCCAGCATTTCGTCGGAGCGACGTAGCGCAGTGGCGTTGGCTTGAAAATCGTTGCGTGCCGACAGCCCGTCGACCAGATCGGTGACCGGTGCGGCGGGATCTGAGGGCGCCTCCACCACGCTGGCCGCCACGCCACCATTGGCCTGCGTGCTGGCTGCGACGGCCTGCCGCGGGCTGCCCTCCACCGGCTGCCGGGCCACATTGCCGGCAGCCACCTGCTGACGCAGTGCGGCGGCCTGCATTCCGGAACTGGCGATAGCGCTGATGCTCATGGTGGCTCCGCTAAGAATGTGAGTGTGATGCGGGATTCGAGGTGATGCAGGCAAACACACGGAGGCACGCGCCGCAGTGTCTGCAGTCGTCAATAGGTTCCGACCCGCACCCGCAGCACCGCGGGTTCGGAGCTGGCGGGGCCGCCGCGGCCGAAGTTGAGGCCATAGTCGGTCTGGTCGCCGTTGAGCTGTCTTTCGACCTGCCAGCGTCCGTCCACATACCGCCCCTGCTCCACCCGCAACAGCTGTCCATGACGGGTATCGGCCGTGTCGCGGAAAAATTCAACGCGCGCGGCCATCCCGGTGACCAGGAACTCCTCCGGCCCCAGTTGCGCCACCAGCAGTCGCCCGGCATGGTCGTCGTTGCCCGGCAGGATGGCCGGGGCATCGCCCCACATCGGCGCACCGAACGACACCTTGGCCTGCCAGTCGCCGAAGCGCAGCGTGCGTTGCGGCGCGCCGGGCTGTTCGGCCACCGCCTGCAGCCGGCCGTCGAAGGCGGCCTGGGCGATCACGCGCTGCAGCGGCGCCAGCAGCTTGAAGTTGGCGGCGTGTGCAGCGATCGCGTCGCGGTTGGCCTGGCTGTCCGGGTTGCCATCCATGCCGAACACCGAGAAGCCCACCCCGCCCTGCCCCAGCACATGGAACAGGTACGGCGCGGTGGCCGCCTCGAAGCCGGTTTCCGATACCCAGGCCGGGTTGTCCGGCCGCGCGTACTGGCCAATGACCTTGGTGTATTCGTTGTAATCGCTGGTGTAGATGTCGGTGCCGATGAAATCGATCGACGGCGTGGCCGCGCGCCACAGCGCGAACACGTTCACCGTGGCGCCACCGGAGGGATAGTCCATGCCTGGATACCGCTTGCCCTTGTAGCGCAGCCAGGTGTTGACGTAGAGCGGCAGCGGATACACGCGCTTGCCGGCGGCGGCCACCTGTTCGATGTACGCCGCCGTCGCATGCGCATTGAAGGCTTCGGCGGCTTCGGCACCGAACAGCTGCTGCCAGCTACCCTGCGGTTTGCCCAGCGCCTGTGCGATTGCCGCAGGCACCGGTTGTGCGAACGCCGCCTCGCCGGCCGGTCCGTGGTCGCGCACGGTGCCGATCGCGCCAGGCTCGTTTTCCACCTGCACCAGGATCACGGTGTGACGGTCACCGTCCACCTTGCGCAGGTGCTCCATCAGTGCGGTGAACGCACGCGCATCGGCTTGCACGTTGGCCGCCACGTGCGGCGACAACACATCCGCCGGCTCCCCGTTGGCGTCGCGCATGCGCCGATACGTTGCCTCGTCGCGCTTGATCCATTCGGGCACGTAGTGCATCTGGCCGTTCTTCCAGCTGCCGAACCACAGCAAGGCCACCCGCAGGCCACGCTTGCGGGCGCCGGCAATCAACGCGTCCACATTGGTGGTGTCGAAGCGGCCCTGCACCGGCTCGAATTGCTCCCAGTACACCGGCGCTTCCACGGTATTGGCATGCAGGGCGACCACCTCGTCCAGCGCCTTGGGCAATACCGCCGGCCAGGCGCTGGAGTTATGCAGCTGTGCGGCCAGGATGGTGTACGGCGCCCCGTCGACGAAGACCGCATGGCGACCGTTCTGGGTGACGAAGCGCGGCATCGTTTCCGCGCCGACCGCTGGCGAGAACAGAACGGCCAGCAGCGCCAGCAGACACGCCGCAGGTACTGCCTGAAGACGTTGCAGCGCTGCATGCAGACCGGGCCGGTGCATCACCGACACCGGCAGGCATGGCCGCAATGCGCGCAGTTTCCGGATGCGTAGCGCGTCGGGCCATGCCTCATTCGCCATCGTCTTCTTCCAATGCCAGTTCGTCGCTACGCAGGCCGCTGCGCGCGCCCCAGTGGTAGATGAACAACGCGATCACCGCCACGCTCAAGGTATCGAACGGATGCGTGATCCAGCCATGCCCACCGAAGGTGCCGGCCCAGGACACCGCCATCACCAGGACGAAGAACACGATCAACCACAGCGATGCACGCACCTGCCGCAGCAGGCGCGTACGCCCCTCACGCGACGGCAGGCGGTACAGCACGTACAACGTGAACGCGGCGACCTGCAGCCCGAGCAGCCACGACACGGTCCGCCACGTGGACCAGTACACGATCAACGCGGCCACGATGAACGCCAACGGCCCCAGCACGCTCAGGCCGCGCACCAGGAACGGCCGCGGCAGGTCCGGCGCACTGCGGCGCAGCGCCGCGACCGTCACCGGTGCCACCGCATAGCTCAGCACCAGCGCTGCCGATACCACCCCGATCAGCGTTTCCCACGACGGGAACGGCAGCGTCCAGAAGATCGACAGGCCCAGGCTCAACCACAATGCCGGCCGCGGAATGCCCGAGACCGGGTCCACCCGTGTCAGCGCAGGAAAAAAGCCGCCGCTGCGCGCCCAGCCATACACCACGCGCGGGGTAGCATTCATGTAGATATTGCCGGTGCCGCTGGGGGAGACGATCGCATCGCAGATCACCAGCGCGGCCAGCCAGGCCATGCCCAGAGCCAGCGCGATGTCGTGGTAAGGCAGCGAGAATGCCTTGTCGATGCCGCTCCAGCCCTGCGCCAGCTGCGCGGCCGGAATGCTGCCCAGGAACGCCAGCTGCAGCAGTACGTAGATCACGGTGGACAACGCCACCGAGAGGATCAGCGCGATGGGAATATTGCGTTGCGGATCGCGCACCTCGCTGGCCACCGACACGATCGGCGTCAGTCCCAGGTAGGCGAAGATGATGCCGCCGGCAGAGATCGCCGCCTCTACGCCGGCCATGCCAGATGGCGCAAACCCGTGCATGCTCAGGTTGCCCGCATCGAAGTGCTGCATCAGCAGCACGATCACCAGGATCGGCACCAGGAACTTGAAGATGCTGACGATGTTGTTGGCCAGCGCGAAGGTCTTGACGCTGAAGTAGTTGAGCAGGAAGAACAGCACCAGCAAGGCCAGCTGCACCAGCCAGCCCCAGAGGCTGGGATGGGTGCTGCCGGGCTGGCTCAGCCACGGAAACCACGCCGCCGCATATTGCCGCGCGGCCTCCACTTCGATCGCAATCAGACTGGAAAATGCGATCAAGGTGATGAAGCCGGTCAGCGAACCGAGCAAGGGGCCGTGCGAATACTCCGGGTAGCGCACCACCCCACCGGCACGCGGCAACGCCGCGCCCAGTTCGCAATAGACCAGCCCCAGCAACAACACCGCGATGCCGCCGAGGATCCACGAGACGATGCCGGCCGGCCCGGCGATCGAGGACACGTGGCTGGCCGAGAACAGCCACCCCGAACCGAAGATCGAGCCCAGGCCGATGAAGGTCAGGTCGGTCAGGCTCAGCCGCTTGTGGAACTTGCCTTGCGTGGTCGCACCCTGTGTGGTCATGACTGGCCCCGAAAGAATGGAAAGCGCGCGTGTTACGGAAGCTGGCGTGGTGCTGCACAAGGCGATGTGGCTGCCGGTGGGTTACGGTGTACTCCCTCGAGCGCCGATGGCCTGGCGCCAGCGATGGCGTGCTTGCGAAAGCGAAGCCGATGCGCTTGCGTGGCCGCGCGCAGGGCGGCACTCACTCATCCGCAGCGCTCCCTGCTCCTGCATCGGAGGATGCGGCCGCGGCATCGTCCGGATACGGCGATGCGCCGCCGTCGGCGATGAAGCGATCGATGCGCGCTTCCAGCACCGGCAGCGGCACCGCGCCGGTCTGCAGCACCGCATCGTGGAAGTGGCGCAGATCGAACTTCTCGCCCAGTGCCACCTCGGCCTTGCGCCGCAATTCGAGGATCTTCAGCTCGCCCAGGTAATACGACAGTGCCTGCCCCGGCCAGGCGATGTACCGATCCACCTCGGTGGTGACTTCATGCTCGCTCAGCGCGGTGTTGTCGCGCAGGTAGGCCTGCGCCTGTTCGCGCGTCCAGCCGGCGTGGTGAATGCCGGTGTCGATCACCAGGCGGCAGGCGCGCCACATCTGGTAGGTGAGATAGCCGAAGCGATCATAGGGCGTGTCGTACAGGCCCATCTCCTGGCCCAGGTACTCCGAATACAAGGCCCAGCCTTCGCCATAGGCGGAGATATAGCCATGACGGCGAAACGCCGGCAGATCCTGCGCTTCGGCCGCCAGCGGCATCTGCAGCGCATGCCCGGGCGAGGATTCGTGCAGGGTCAGCGCGGTCAGGTTGTACAGCGGCCGTGACGGCAGGTTGTAGGTGTTGACCAGATAGATGCCAGGCCCGCCGCGGCCACCGGTATAGAACGGCGCCAACGCCGGCGGTACCGGTTCGATGGCGAAGCGGCGACGCGGCAGGCGGCCGATGTAATCGCCTACCTTGGCATCCACGCGCTTGGCGATCCACGCCGCCTGCTTGAGCAGTTCCTCCGGCGTCTTGGCATAGAACTGCGGGTCGGTGCGCAGGAACTGCAGAAACGCCGGGAACACCGCCTGCCCGGCCGGCGGCTTGAAGCCGCTGTCCACGATGGTGGCGTCCATCTGCGTGCGCAGCTTGGCGACCTCCTGCAAGCCGATCCGGTGGATCTGCTCGGGGCTCAGGTCCAGCGTGGTGAACTCGCGGATCTGCGCGCGGTAATAGGCCTTGCCATCGGGCAAGGCCTCGCCGGCCAGCGTGGTGCGCGCACGCGGCTGATACTCGCTACGGATGAAGTGCAGCAAGCGGGCGTAAGCCGGTATCACCTGTGTGTCGATGGTCTGCACCGCCTGCTGGCGCAACTGCGCCTGCAACGGCGCCGGCAGTGTGGCCGGCAGTTGCTTGAACGGGGCGTAGAACGGGTTGGCCTGCCCCCTGGCCTGCACCACATCGGCGATGGATTGATCGCGCCCGCGCAGCGTGACCTTCGGCTGGCTGAATCCCCGTGCCAGCCCCGCGCGCATGTTGGCCGTGTGCTCGTCGAAGTAGCGCGGGATATCGGCCAGCATCGTCAGATAGCGCTGATAGTCCTCACGCGTGCGCAGTGTGGCTTTTGCACTGAAGCCGAGGTCGCTCCAGAACGCGGAGTCGCTATTGAAGGGCATTTCCCAGGCGCGGTAGCGCTGCTGGTCCAGCAATACCTGCAGCTGCTGCCGATACACCTGGTAATTCACACTCTGCTCGGCCGACAACTGCGCCTGCGGGATGGCATCCAGCTCTTCCAATGCCTGTTGCCAGTACGCAGTGCGCTGGTTCTGGCTCGCCACATCGACCCTGGGCAGATGGTCGGACTGCTGCTGGGTGGCCTGGTTGTCTTCGTCCACCGCACCGGACAGCTGTGCCTGCCGCCACTGCCATTCGCGTGTGTACAAGGCCTTGAAGCGGGAGGCGGCTGTGCCCTGCGCAGTTGGCACGGGCGCCTCTGCATGCGCCTGCACGGGCGCGCCGCAAAGGCTGGCGACCATCAGCAGGCCAAGCGCGCCACACCGCCAGGCGCTGCTCACTTGGCCGCTCCCGCGCTCGTCCTGGCCTGCGCGATCCACTGCCGCACCCGCTGCTGCAGCAGCGCCAATGGCATCGCGCCGCCGCCCAGCACCGCGTCGTGGAAGGCGCGGATATCGAAGCGCTCGCCGAGCGCCTGTTCGGCTTCGGTGCGCAGCGCCAGGATCTGCAGCTGGCCGAGCTTGTAGCCCAGCGCCTGGCCCGGCCAGACGATGTAGCGATCGGTTTCGGACTGGATGCTGGGTTCGTCGTCGGATGGATGCGCGTGGAAGAAGTCCACCATCTGCTGGCGCGTCCAGCGCTTGTAATGCACCCCGGTGTCCAGCACCAGGCGATTGGCGCGCAGCAGCTCGCCGGATAGCCGGCCGTAGTCGTTGTACGGGTCCTTGAAGAAGCCGATCTCCTTGCCGAGCCGCTCGGAGTACAGCGCCCAGCCTTCGATGTAGGCGTTGTAGCCGGCTTGCTGGCGGAACGGCGGCAACGGCAGCGTCTGCGCGAGCGAGATCTGCAGGTGATGGCCGGGCACGCCTTCGTGGTAGGCGGTGGTTTCGATATTGATCAGGGTGCGGCTGGCGAAGTCGCTGGTGTTGACCTTCACGATTGCCGGCTTGGTGCCTTGCGGATTGCTTTGCCAGTATTCGGCACCGGGCGCGGTACGCCGGAACGCCGGCATCGCCTGCACCTCCAGCGGGGTCTTGGGCAGGTGTCCGAACAACTTGGGCAGCTCCGGTTCCATCGCGGCGATGTACTGGCGGTATTGCTGCAGGATCTGCTCGCCGGAGGTGGCGAAGTGGCGTTTGTCGGTTTCCACCGCCTTGCGGAAGCTGGCCAGGTCGGCAAACCCCTGCGCCTTGGCGATCACTGCCATCTCGCCCTCGATGCGCGCAACCTCCTGCAGGCCGATCTGGTGGATCTGCTCCGGCGCCATGTCGGTGGTGGTCTGGGTGTGGATGGCGTAGCGGTAGCGGCGCTCGCCGTCGGGCAGCGACCACAGGCCTTCGGAGCTGCGGCCCTGCGCGGCGTATTCGTCGCGCACGAAGGCGGCCAGCTTGGCGTAGGCCGGGCGGACCTGCTGGTCGATCGCCGCCAGCAATTGCTTGCGCAGTGCATCGCGCTGGTCGGCCGGCACCGCCGCATCGAGTTTCTTCAATGGCGAGGCGAACGGGCTCTGCGCGCCGGTCAGCGCGGCGATCTTGTCGATCTGTTCGGGCAGGCGCTCCAGCAGGTAGCGCGGTTGCACCAGCCCGTCCTTGGCCCCCTGGCGCGAGACTGCGATGACCTGGTCGATCACGCCCGGAATGGCCTGCAGCCGCGTGATGTAGTCCTGATAATCCTTGGCGTTCTCGAATGGGAACGCATCGCCGTAGCCGGCCAGTGCCAGCTGGATGCCGCCAACCGGCTCCAGCGGCATCGCATAGGTCTTGAGGTCGATGCCCTCGAGCGTGTCGCGCAACTGGCCCAGCATCATCTGCAGGCTGAGCTGGCGCTGTTCGTCCAGCGCCTTGGCGTCCACCGCCTCGAATTGCTTGAGCAAATCGGCAGTGGCGGCGCGTTCGGCTTGCACGGCCTCCAGCGAATAGTCGCTCCAGCGATCGTTATAGCGCTTGTCGCCGATGATGCTGGCGAACTCGGGGTAGTGCTGCAGCTGGTATTGCCACTGTTTGTCCAGCAGCGCATCGAACGCCTTGGCGGCCTGTTCGTCGCTGGACGCGGCGGCCGCGGCTGCGGTCTTCTCAGCAACGGGTGGCGCCGGCTTGCAGGCGGTGAACAATGCGGCGGCAAGCAGGCCGACGGCGACAGGACGCAGGTGATTCATGCAGTTGCTCCAAGATGCAATAGCGGCTGTAGGAGCGCGCCCGAGCGCGCATGGCATTGGTCGGGCACCCATCGCGCCCGGGTGCGCTTCTACGCGTGCGCAAGCCGGTGCAGGCTCATGCAAACGGTTGGTCGATCGCCGGCGACGGCGGCGTGAACCACTGCGCGCCGGCATCGGTGACATGGAAATGATCTTCCAGGCGCACCCCGAACTGGCCCGGTACCACGATCATCGGTTCGTTGCTGGCGCACATGCCCGGCTGCAGCGGCAACGGGTTGCCGCGCACCAGATACGGCGCTTCGTGGATCGCCAGGCCGCAGCCATGGCCGGTGCGGTGTGGCAGCCCGGGCAGCCGGTAGTCCGGGCCCAGCCCCGCCGCCTCCAGCACCGCGCGCGCCGCCTGGTCCACCGCCTCGCACGCCACGCCAGGGCGGATCGCCGCGAACGCCGCCGCCTGCGCGGCCTGTTCCAGGTCCCAGATGCGCCGCTGCGCATCGCTGGGCGTGCCGTAACTCCAGGTGCGGGTGATGTCGGAGTGGTAACCCTGCACGGTGCAGCCGGTGTCGATCAGCACGAGTTCCCCTTCGCGCAGCTGCTGCACACCGGGAATACCGTGCGGAAACGCAGTGGCGTGGCCGAACTGCACGATGCAGAAGGTCGAGCCGTTGTCCGCGCCCAGCGCGCGATGGGCCTCATCGATGAAGCGCACCAGTTGATCGGTGCCGATGCCTTCGTGCGCGATGCCGGCAGCCAGGCGCTGCACCAGCAGGGTCATGTCGCAGGCCTGCTGCATCAGCGCCAACTCGGCCGGCGACTTGCACATGCGGCAGCCGTCGACGATGGCGCCCGCATCGCGGATGGCGGTGCCCAGGTGCGCACGCAGGCCGGTATGCACGGCGAAGGCGACACCCGGATCCAGTGCCAGCGCACGCGCACCGCGCTCATCCATGACCTGCACAACCAAGGCATACGGGTCTTCGTGTTCCTCCCACAGCCGCTTGCTCACCGGAATCTGCAGTACCGCGTCCAGCGAGCCTTCCTCGAAGGCCGGGCAGATCAGCGCCGGGTCGGCATCCAGCGTCAGCAGCATCGCCACCAGGCGCTCGCTTGCGCCCCAGGCCACGCCAGTGAAATAGCGCAAGGAAGTGCCGGCGCCGATCAACAGCGCATCCACGCCATGCGCACGCATCAGTCCGCGTGCGCGCTCGATGCGCTGCGCGTATTCGGCAGCCGCGATCGGCGCGGCGCGCTGCGTCCACGGGGCCAGCTGCGCGCGCGCCTGCTGCAGCGACAGCCCGCCAATCTGGCGACTCATGCGCCCACTCCCACATCCGCGGTGCTCCACTGCCCGTCCACTAGGCGTGCCACGCCGCCAGGATTGCGCTGGCGCAGTTCCACCGGCAGCAGCGCATCCGGTACCGCGTCGTAGCTGTGCAGGGCGGCGAAGCGGCGGATCGCGCCCGGCATGCCGACAGCGGTGAAGCCCGGGTGCCCCGTACTCGGGAATGGGCCGCCATGATTCTGTGCCGCGCTCACTGCCACGCCGGTCGGCATCTTGCTGTTGATCAGCCGCCCCACCCGCGCGCGCAGCACCGGAGCGATCGCCTGCCAGGCCGCATCGTCACTGCCATCGGCGGCGCGGTACAGCGTGCCGGTGAGGTTGCCTTCGAACGCAGCCGCCACCTGCGCCATCTGCGCGCTGTCCTGCGCACGCACCAACAGACTCACCGGGCCGAACGCCTCGCTCTGCAGCGCCTGCGGATCGGCAAGGAACGCCTGCGCATCCACGCTGAGCAAGGTCGGCGCGTAGCGAAAGCCGTCTTCGCCGGTATGTCCGCCGGCCAGCAGCGCCGCACCGGCCGCACGCAGACCGGCCACGCCGTGCTGCACGCCTTCGACCCCCGCGGCGGAGAACAGCACCATCGGCACCGCCGCGTCGAAATGCGCCTTGGTGGCTGCGACAAAGGCATCGCCTGCCGCGCCATGCGGCACCACCACCACCCCAGGATTGGTGCAGAACTGCCCGCTGCCCAGCGTGCACGAGGCGAAGAACTCCTGCGCCAGCGCATCGCCGCGCTCGGCCAGCGCCCCCGGCAACAGGAAGACCGGATTGACGCTGGACAGCTCGGCATAGCACGGCACGCCGGCCGCATCGGCAGCGGCCTTCAATACCAGCCCGCCGGCGCGGCTACCGGTGAAGCCGATCGCCCCCAGCCGCGCGTCGCCGGCCAGCCGCAGACCGATGGCGTTGTCGAAGTGATACAGCAGTTGCACCGCCGCAGCCGGCAGGCCCGCCGCAAGCAAGGCGGTGTGCGCAAGCTGCGCCATGCGCTGGCTGGTGGCCGGATGCAGCGGATGCGCCTTGGCGATCACCGGATTGCGCGCGGCAATGGCCGAAGCGAAATCGCTGCCGGCAATCGCATTGAAGGCGAACGGGAAATTGTTCGGGCCAAACACCAGCACCGGCTTGCCCAGCGGTGCCAGATGCGAACGCAGATCGGCAGCGGTGTCGATGATGGGTTGGGTCCAGCTGTAGCTGCGCACCGCCTGTGCGGCCTGACGCAACTGCCCGCTGGTGCGCGGCAACTCGTTGCCACGCAGCCGCGTAGGGGCCGGCAGTGCAGTCTCGGCATGCGCCAGCGCGACCAGGGCATCGGCATCGGCATCCAGCGCGTCGGCATAGCCGTCGAGAAAGGCCGCGATGCGCGCGGCGGGTGCGCCCGCCAGTTCGCTGGCCACCGCCTGCGCGGCGCGCAGCGCGGTCTCGATGTCGTCGGCATCGCTGATCGGAAACAACGGGCCGATCGGCTCGCCGGTGGTGGGATCGGCGGCGCGAAAGCTGCCTGTCGCCGCATGGCTGGGCCGCCATTGGCCGGCGAGCAGAATGGGTTGCAGCGTGTCGTTCATTGCAGCACCTTCGATTGCGTGGAATGGGCCGCTGCGCGATGTGCCGCGGCGACCCACCAGGGAGGCGATATGGAGGACCTCGTGCGGACGACCTCCATGGCGATCACCATGCGGCCACCGTGCAGGCAGCGGCGCCCCGACGCCACCTGCCGACAGCGCGTGGCATCGCGCAGCGTCGTGTTGGCTGCGCGCTCACGCCAGCCTGGGCGCATGCGCGATGGCGTGGTCGATCACCTTCAACGCCGCCTCGCGTTCGGCACCGGCCACCACCAACCGGGGCGCGCGCACATGTTCGCTGCCCATGCCCACTTTCGCCTGCACCAGCTTGATCAACTGCACGAAGGTGGGCACGGTATCCAGGCGCAGCAACGGCAGGAACCAGTTGTACAGCTCCCTGGCGGCGGGGTAACCGCCATCGCGGGCCAGTTCGAACAGGCGCACCGATTCCTCCGGATACGCATTGACCAGGCCGGCGATCCAGCCCTTGGCACCCATGCTCAGGCCTTCGACGATGGCATCGTCCATGCCCACCAGCAGCGCCAGACGATCGCCCAGCAATTCCTGCAGTGCGGCGAAGCGGCGCACGTCGCCGGAGGATTCCTTCACTGCCTGCAGGTTCGGGAATTCGCCGGCCAGCTCGGCGATCTGCGCCGGGCCGAAGTCGGTCTTGTAGGCCACCGGATTGTTGTACAGGATCACCGGCAGGTCGGTTGCGCCGATCACCGCACGCACATGCGCGCCCATCTCACGCCAGTCGGTGGAGTACACGTACGGCGGCAGCACCATCAAGCCGCCGCAGCCGATCTCCTTGGCCGCCTTGGCCAGCGCCACCGCCTCGCCGGTGGCCAGGCTGGCGATGCCCGGCACCACCGGCACGCGGCCGTTCAATGCCGCCACCAGCGTGCGCAGGATGGCCAGCTTGTCGTCCACGCTCAAGGTGGCCGCCTCGCCCAACGAGCCCAGCGGCACGATCGCGGTGCAGCCGGCATCCACCAGCTGGTTGGCGTGCTTGCCCAGGAAGTCGTGGTCGATCGCGCCATCGGCGGTGAAAGGGGTGGTGATGGCCGGCAATACGCCGTGCCAGAACGCAGCAATGCTCATGGAAGATTCCCTTGCGAGTCGGAAGTGAAGGAGTCGGCCAGCGCCGCGAGGCGGACCGGGAACAACGGCGGCCGGCGGCCGGCATCGGTGGAAAGCGCAGGCAGGCAACGGCCCAATTCGGTCAGTGCAGTGCCGCAGATGCGGCCCTGGCAGGCGCCCATGCCGCAACGCGAAGCCAGCTTGGCGTCGCGCGCATCGTTGAAGTTGTCCAGCGCGCCCAGCGGCACGTCTTCGCAACGGCAGACCAGCGTATCGGCCTGCGCCAGCGCATGGATGCGCCGGTCCAGGGCGAACTGCCGCTGCAACAACGCAGCGAAGGCGCGCGCCGTGTGTCGACGTGCCTGCAGGCGTAGCGCATGCTCCGGCGCATCGGCCGCCATATGCCCGGCCATGGCGCCCTCGACCAACGCGCAGTCGCGTCCACCGATCCCGCAGGCTTCGCCAGCGGCGAATACCTGCACGACGCTGGTGCGCAGCAGTGCATCCACCTGCACCTGCTGGTGCGCGCCGCACGCCTGCAACTGGCAGCCCAGCAATTGCGCAAGCTCGACGTTGGGCACCAGGCCATAGCCCACCGACAATTGGTCGCAGGCGATGCGCGTACGGCCGGCAGGCCCGTCGAGTTCCACTTCGCGCAGGTGCGTGTCGCCATGTGCGGCAACGACGATGCTGCCGGCGCGGTACGCCACCGCGCGCAGCTGCAGGCGCAAGGCGGCCGCCTGCGCCGCCTTGCCCGGCCAGCGCCACAACTGCAGCGCGAACCGGCGCAACGCGGCGGCCGAGCTCTGTTCGTGAATGCCGAGCACCTGCGCGCCATGCCGCTGCAAGGTGGCCGCGCTGGCCAGCAGCAAGGGGCCGCTCCCGGCCACCAGCACCCGCTTGCCGGCCAGCGGCCAGCCCTGTTTGGCCAAGGCCTGCGCCGCGCCCGCGCCGGTGACGCCGGGCAGGGTCCATCCCGGAAACGGCAGCAGCAGCTCGCGCGCGCCGGTCGCCAGCACCAACGCGGCGTAATGCAATTGCAGCGCGCCCCCCGGGCCGTCGGCCAGCAGCCAGCCCGGCTGCGCCAGCACGATCTGGGTCTGTGTCAGCAGCGTGATCGCGGCGTTGTCGCACACCTGCCGCAACAACGCGCGCGCCGCATGCGGTGCGCCGTAGCGCACATCGCGGCGCCACACCTGGCCGCCCGCGCGCGGCTGCATGTCCACCACGCCCACGCGCGCGCCATGGCCGGCAGCCGCTCGCGCTGCGGCCAGTCCGGCCGGACCGGCACCGATCACCAACACGTCGAAGCGCTGGACCGGATCAGCCATCGGTGCGCACCTGCATGCCATCACGCGCCTCCACCAGGCAGGCGCGCTGCTGGCCGATCCCGTCGATCCGCACCCGGCATTCGAAACACACGCCCATGCCGCAGAGCGGTGCGCGCGGTTGCCCGCCGCTGGACCGACGAAACTGCAGCGTGGCCTGCGCCACCGCGGCCGCCACGCTGGCGCCAGCCGGCACCTCCACCGGCTGCGCATCCACCTGCAGGCGCACCGTGGTCGCGCTCATGCCAGCTGCCCCTGCAGCGCCCGCACCGGCGCGTAAGGCGTCGGGTCGATGACCGGCGTGCGCCCGAGCAGGCTGTCCACGATCACCCGTGCGCTCCCCAGCGCCGTGGTGACGCCCAGTCCCTCGTGTCCCGCCGCCACCCACACATCGCGCCGGCCGGGCACCGCCCCAAGATACGGCCGCCCGTCGGGCGTGGCTGGACGCAGACCGGTCCACACGCGGATCGCCTGCAGTTCGCGCAGCACCGGCAGGTAGGCGAAGGCCCGCTGCAACATCCGCTGCAGCACCGGCATCGACAGCGCACGATCGGGGTCGCCGAACTGCCGCGAGGAACCGATCAGGATCTGCCCGGTCGGCCGCGGCTGCACATTGAAGGCCACGCTGGTGGCGTCGGCCCCATGCGCCGAATCGGCATAGCCCAGTTCCAGCAATTGATGCCGGATCAGGCCGGGATGGCGATCGGTGATGACCAGGTGGCCCTTGCGCGGGCGCAGGGGCAGCTCGGGCAACAGCTGCGGCAGCGCCACCCCACTGGCCACCAGCACCGGCCCGGCGAGCACCTGCCCATCGTCCAGACGCACCGCGTGTTCCTGCAACTGCGCCACGCGGCGGCCGGCGAACAACCGCGCGCCCGCGCTGCAGGCCAGGCCCACCAGATGCCGCGCCACCCGCGGTGGATACACCACGGCTTCGTCCGGTACCCGCATGCCGCCGGCCAGACCGGGTGCCAACTGCGGCTCCAAAGCGTACAGCTGCTGCGTATCGACGGCCTGCGCCTGCAGTCCGGCGTCCGCCAGCCGGGCGATCTTGGCCGGCACCGCCGCCAGTTCGCGTGCATCGCGCGCCACCCACAGCGTGCCGCAACGGCTGAACTCGGCGTCCTCGAGGTGCGCGAAGCGCTCCCAAAGACGCAGCGAATACGCCGACAACGCCAGCTCGGCCGGATCGTCGTCCATCGCCACCAGATGCCCCATCGCCGCTGCCGTGGAGCCGCCCCCGATCGGCCCCGGCTCGACGATCGCCACCCGCAAGCCCTCGCTCGCGGCGGCCTCGGCGCAGGCGGCACCGACGATGCCGGCGCCGATCACGATCAGGTCGTAGCTGCGTCGCGTGGAAGCGGCCGAAGAAGCGGATGAGGATGTGGGAGCGACGCCTACTGCCGGCGCGGAGGTCGACGCAGGCTGCCCCACGGACGCCCCGGACATCGCCGCAGACACCGCAACTGCCGACGGCGTGGCCGACGCAACCACCGGCGTGGGCCGCACGGCCTCCATCAGGCCACGATGCCCCAGGCGAACGGATCGGCCGGGTCGATGACCAGCTGCGAGCGCGCGGTGATGTACGCCCGTCCGCTAATGCGCGGCGCAATGCCGCGCCCGCTCAGGCGGTAGCTGCCTTCGAAGGCGCTGCCCAGAATGCCCTGCTGCACCCAGCGCTCGCCTTCGTCCAGCTTGCCGTCGGCGGCCAGGCAGGCCAGCTTGGCGCTGGTGCCGGTGCCGCAGGGTGAGCGGTCGTAGGCCAGCCCCGGGCACAGCACGAAATTGCGCGCCACGCCCGAGCCGTCCGGAGCGAGCCCATTGACCTCGATATGGTCGATCTCGCCCCCCGCCTCGCCGGTGATGCCGGCTGCCTGCAAGGCCAGCCGGACCGCTTCGGTGTAAGCGGTCAGCTCGCGCTGATGCGCCAGGTCCAGCACGCACGGCGCCTGTTCGGTGATGAAGAACCAGTTGCCGCCCCAGGCCACATCGCCACGCACCCGCCCGTACCCCGGCACCTCCACTTCCACGCCAGCGGCCAGACGGTAACTCTCGACGTTGTCCACCCACACCGTGCCGTCGGCGGCCAGCTCCACCCCCACGGTGCCGACCGGGGTTTCGATGCGGTGCTGGCCGGGCGCGATGCGCCCCAGCTCGGCCAGGGTACGCACCACGCCGATGGTGCCGTGGCCACACATTCCCAGATAGCCCACGTTATTGAAGAAGATCACCCCGGCGCAGGCGCCCGGGTCGCTTGGCGGCAGCAACAGCGCGCCGACCATGGTGTCCGAACCGCGCGGCTCGCAGGCGATGGCGCTGCGCCAGCGATCGAACCCGCGGGCGAAGCGTTCGCGGCGCTGCGCCAGGTCGCCAGTGCCCAGATCGGGAAAACCGGCGAGCACCACCCGGGTGGGTTCGCCTGCGGTATGCGAGTCGATGACGTCGAGTATGTGCATGCCCCATGCTCCCACTGCCGACCCGCGAGCGACTAGCGTGCAATGCGAAGTGAAAATGCGGAAATCCGCATAATGTCCGTCGCGTTCCGCGACCGCGCGTTTACGTTAGGATCGGTGACCGGTCGCACCTGTCGTGCGGCCGTCAATCTGCGATCGCCACCATGACCCCGATGGACCTCAATCTTCCCGCGCTGGAAATGCAGACGCTGTTCGACGCGCTGCCGGACGTGGTGTTCTTCATCAAGGATGGGCAGGGCCGCTACACCCATTGCAACCTCACCCTGGTGCGTCGGCTCGGGCGCAAGCTGCGCAGCGAGATCATCGGCCAGTCGCCACTGGAAGTGTTTCCGTTGCCGCTGGGCGGCAGCTACATGATGCAGGACCGCCGCGTGCTGCTTGGCGAGCTCATCGACAACCAGCTGGAAGTGCATCTGTACCCCAACCGGCTGCCCGGCTGGTGCCTGACCTTCAAGCGCCCGTTGTGCGAGGCCAACGAGGTGATCGGCGTGGTCGGCATCTCGCGCGACCTGGGCCAGCCCGACAGCCGTCACTCGGCCTACGAACGCCTGAGCCAGGTGATGGATCACATGCAGAACAACTTCGGCGACAACCTGCGCGTGCAGGCATTGGCCGATCTGGCCGGGCTGTCGGTGGCGCAGCTGGAGCGGCATTTCCGCCGCGTGTTCCAGGTCACTCCGCAGCAATTGCTGACCAAGCTGCGTATCGAATCGGCGATGCGGCTGCTGTACGGCGACGACAGCATCGCCAGCATCGGCCAGCGCTGCGGCTTCGCCGACCAGAGCGCATTCGCGCGCCAGTTCAAGGCCACCGTGGGCATGACACCGCGCGATTACCGCGCGCTCAAGGGCCAGTTGTAAGCGCACGCGCAGACCGCCCAGGCATGGCGGCTGCGCGCGCTCCCCCGGTCCCCTATGCCCGTTGCGACCCGGCGGCGCCGGCATAACCGCGCGCTTGCCGCTGCCAGTCTGCCGCAAGCCCCCTGACACACGCTGCCACAAATGCAGAATTCGGCAGCATGGCCGACATCGGCGAGGGGCGCCTCCAGAGCCTGCGACCGGGCGTGGCGACGATCGCGTCAGGGTCGGCCGACACCCGGATGGTAGACTCCCGGGTTTCCCCCACTGCGTTGCCAATGGCCAGCTTTTTCCGCCGCAACAAGCCAACTTCGCCCGACAGCGCGCGCACCTCGCGTTACAGCCTGGAAGAACTGGCAGCCGCATTCCCCACCGCGCCTGCCGAAGCCACGCCGCCCCCTGCGCAACCCGGCACAGCGCCGGCTGCACAGCCCGCCCCCGCACCTGTCCCGGCGGCCAGCGAGACACCCGCTCCTCCGGCGCACTCCACCGCTGCGCCGGCAGCCACGCCAGCCGATCAGTTGGCCCGCGACATCGCCGCGCGCACCGGCCAGGCACAAAGCGTCGCCGCCGTACCGAGCGCACCGCCCCCCGCGGCCACGCCCGCACCGTCTGCCCTGCAGGCACTGCCGGATCCTGCACCGACCGCCCCGACCAGTGCGCCGACGCCGGTGGTGGTTGCACCGGTCGTGATCCCGGGCCACGCGGCTGCGCCGCCGCCCACGGACGCAGCACCGGCGGCCGGCGCGCCGGTGCAGCCGGCAGAGCCCGCTCCGCCGCTCCTGGCGCCTGCCCCGCCCGCTGCCATCCCACCGGTCACGGCACCGCCGGCCATCGTGCCGCCAGCCGCCGCACCAGATCCATTGGCATCGCCAGCCGCCGCGCCCGCTGCAGGCGCGACGCCGGCGGTCACTGCCCCGGCCATCGTCAGCAGCCCGGCGCCGTCCCTTCAGGACACCGACAACGGCGCCGGCGCGCGCGACGCACTGCCTGCGGCGGCGGCCGGCAAACCCGGCTGGCGCGAGCGTCTGCGCAACAGCAGCTTCGCACGCAGCTTCGGCGGCCTGTTCTCGCGCAATCCCAAGCTCGACGACGACCTGCTCGACGAGATCGAAACCGCGCTGATCACCGCCGACGTCGGTATCGGCGCCACCACCGCCCTGGTCGAAGGCCTGCGCAAGCGCATGAAGTCGCGCGAATTCGCCGACGCACAGGCGCTGTTCAAGGCCTTGCGCACCGACCTCATCGCGCTGCTGCAGCCGGTCTCCAAGCCGCTGGTCATCGACCGCTCGCTCAAGCCGTTCGTGGTACTCACCGTCGGCGTCAATGGCGTCGGCAAGACCACTACCATCGGCAAGCTGGCCAAACGCTTCAAGGACGAGGGCAATAGCCTGATGCTGGCTGCCGGCGACACCTTCCGCGCCGCCGCAGTGGCGCAGCTGCAGGCCTGGGGCGACCGCAATGGCGTGGCCGTGATCGCGCAGGGCCAGAATGCCGACGCCGCGTCGGTGGCCTTCGATGCCCTGCAGGCGGCCAAGGCGCGCAGCACCGACGTCTTGATCGCCGACACCGCCGGACGCCTGCACACCCAGACCGGGCTGATGAACGAGCTGGGCAAGATCCGCCGCGTGCTCGGCAAGATCGACGCCGCCGCCCCGCACGAAGTGCTGATGGTGATCGACGGCACCACCGGTCAGAACGCCATCTCGCAGCTGCGCCAGTTCCATGCGGCGGTCGGCGTCACCGGCCTGGTGGTGACCAAGCTCGATGGCACTGCCAAGGGGGGTGTGGTGTTCGCGCTCGCCCGCGAATTCGGCATTCCGATCCGCTTCGCCGGCATCGGCGAGCGCCCGGAAGATCTGCGCGTGTTCGACCCGGTCGCGTTCGTCGACGCCTTGCTGCCGGAAGCCCTGGGCGGCTGATCGAAAGCCGGGACCCGGGACCCGGGACCCGGAGCAGCGGCCGCAATCCGCGCAACCGCACCACTGCCGTCACGTCGGGCGGGCTGCGCGCGTGATGGGCATCGGGGGATACGGCGAGGCGGCGCCACGACATCGTCGTGGCTCGGCATATCGGGCCACGCGGCGCGATCACGCTGCCGGTGCGCTGGGATCGTTGTGCGAGAAGGGCGCCCTCCGCGACGTGGTCGGGCAGACCATGATGGCCGCCGAGGTGCGCGATCGTTGGGTCTTGCGCTTTCGCTGTCGCTCCTGAGCACGCCTCAGAGGCCAACAGAACGACTGCGTTCACCGGGCGGGCGCGGCCGCTGCTCGGAATCGGCATGGACCACTCGTACACTGCGGTTGCTCCGCGCCGTCAACTCCCGCCTGACGACTGCTTGCTACGTTCTGTTCGCCGCTCTTCCTCCCGTCCCAGCCAGCAGACCCCATGCCAGCCGATCAAGCCGCTCCCACTGCCGACGCCTTTGTCGATCGCCTGCTGCACTGGTTCGACGACCACGGTCGCCACGATCTGCCCTGGCAACATCCGCGCACGCCATACCGGGTGTGGCTGTCGGAAATCATGCTGCAGCAGACCCAGGTCGCGGTGGTCGTTCCGTATTTCCAGAAGTTCGTCGCCCGCTTTCCGACCCTGGCCGACCTGGCTGCAGCCGACAACGACACCGTGATGGCGCACTGGGCCGGGCTGGGCTATTACGCACGCGCACGCAATCTGCATGCCGCTGCCAAGCAATGCGTCGCCCTGCACGATGGCACGCTGCCACGCGACATCGATGCCTTGCTCGCGTTGCCCGGCATCGGCCGCAGCACCGCGGGCGCGATCCTCAGCCAGGCCTGGAACGACCGTTTCGCGATCATGGACGGCAACGTCAAACGCGTGCTGACGCGCTTGCACGGCATTGCCGGCTATCCCGGCCTGCCGGTCGTCGAAAAACAGCTGTGGCAACTGGCGATTGCGCATGTCGCGCACGTGCCGGCCGGCCGCCTGGCCGACTACACGCAGGCGCAGATGGATTTCGGCGCCACGCTGTGCACGCGCGCCAGACCGGCCTGCGTGCTGTGCCCGCTGCAGGACGATTGCGTGGCGCGGCGCGATGGCCTGGTGGACGCACTGCCCACGCCCAAGCCCGGCAAATCCTTGCCCGAGCGCGAAGCCACCGCCTTGCTGCTGGAGAACGCCGACAGGCAGATCCTGCTGCAGCGCCGCCCGCCGACCGGCATCTGGGCCTCGCTGTGGACGCTGCCGCAGGCCGAGACCGATCGCGGCATGCGCGCATGGTTCGACGAACACGTCGATGGCAGCTACGACCGCGCCGACGCAATGCCGCTGATCGTGCACACCTTCAGCCATTACCGGCTGCATCTGCAGCCCTTGCGCATCCGCAAGGTCGCGCTGCGCGCGGCGGTGCGCGACAATGACGATCTACGCTGGGTGGCTCAGGCCGAGCTCGCATCGCTAGGCCTGCCCGCACCGATCCGCAAGCTGCTCGCTACGCTCTGATCGCTTTGAAGGAAATCGCATGTCCCGCACCGTGTTCTGCCAGTACCAGCAATGCGATACCGAAGGTCTGGAGTTCGTGCCCTATCCCGGCGAGCTCGGCCAGCGCGTGTTCGCGCACATCGGCAAGAGCGGCTGGCAGGCATGGCTGGCGCATCAGACCATGCTGATCAACGAAAACCGCCTGTCTCCGCGCGATCCCAAGCACCGCGCCTTTCTGGAAGCAGAGCTGCAGAAGTTCCTGTTCGAGCGCAACGCCGACAAACCCGAAGGCTACGTGGCGCCACTCGGCGAGGAATGATTGCAGCGGGTCGGAGCCGGCGATGCGTGACGCGCCGAGGGTTTCCCCGGCTGCCGCATGACCGCACGATCTCGATGCCCCGCGGGTGAGCGGGCCGATCGCAAGCCGCCGTACCAGCCACCTGCGATCACGTGAGACACAACTGACCTGGCGCGCGTCGGCACCGCATCGAACCATCGACGGCAATGCGCTCGAAGGCCCTGTGCAGCGCATGCCGCTCGCGGTCATGCCGACGTCCGGTCCTGCGCGCAGACGGCCCCCTCGGCAAGCAGTGCGTGGTCCGGCCCGTGACCCCACACCTCGCGCACGCTCGCCAGCCATCGTGCGCTGCACGCGATGTCGTGCAGCGCAGCGCGCAGCGCAACCTTCCCGCCGCACGGCAGTGCCGGCTCAGCCCACGCCGGTCGGCCCATCCAGCAGCATGCGGATACGCTTGAGCAATTCCTTCTGCGTGTACGGCTTGTTGACCACGTCGAATTCCGCTCCACCCACGTCGGTGCGCTGGATGCTGGCATCGGCATAGCCGGTGGTCAGCAGCACCTTGATCCGCGGCAGCATGCGCCGAGCCTCGCGCGCCAGCATCACCCCGTTCATGCCGCCGGGCATGATCAGGTCGGTGAACACGGCGTCCACGTCCGGGTGCTGCTGCAGCAGTTCGATCGCCTCACGGCCGCTGGACGCCGACAGGATGCGGTAGCCCGCGCTCTCCAGGAACATCTTGGCCACCACCGCCACGTCCTGCTTGTCCTCGACCACCAGAATGGTCTCGCTGCCGCCTTTGTCGATCGCGCGCGCCTTGACCGCCTGCAGATCGTTTTCGAACTCGTCGGAGGCGGGAAAGTACAGCCGCACGGTCGTGCCTTCGCCCACTTCGCTGTAGATGCGCACGGTGCCACCGGACTGCTTGACGAACCCGTACACCATCGACAATCCCAGGCCGGTGCCCTGGCCCTCTTCCTTGGTGGTGAAGAACGGTTCCATGACGCGGCTGGACACCTCCGGCGGCATGCCCACGCCGGTATCGCTGACGGCGATGCTCACGTAACGGCCGGGCGCCAGCTGGTGATACATGGCCAGATCGTGGCTGGTGATCTCCACGTTCTGGGTCTGCACGGTGACTTCCTTGCGCTCGGCGTTCGCCATCGCATCGCGGGCATTGATCAGCACGTTCAGCAGCGCGACTTCCGCCTGGGTGGTATCGATCTGGCAATTCCACAGGCCCTCCTCCAGCGACTGCCGCAGGCTGATCCCGCCACCCAGCGCGCGCTCGGCCATGTTGGTCATGCCGGCCACCAGACCATTGAGGTTGACCACCCGGCCGCGCAGCTTCTGCTTGCGCGAGAACGCCAGCAGCTGCTGGGTCAGGGTGGCCGCCTTGGCTGCAGCGGCCGCCGCGTGTTCGGCGCTGAAGGCGATCCGATCGGCAGCACCGCCGCACTTGCCCGACATCATCTGGATCACTTCCAGGTGCCCGGACATCACCTGCAGCAGATTATTGAAATCGTGCGCGATGCCGCCGGTCAATTGCCCCAGCGCTTCCATCTTCTGCGCCTGGCGCAGCGCGTCCTCGGCATCACGGCGGCGGCTGACGTCCAGCTGCGACCCGAAGAAATACACCAGGTTGCCTTGCTGATCGAACACCGGCGAGATGAACAGCGCATTCCAGAACGACGAACCGTCCTTGCGGTAGTTCAGCACCTCGGTGGCGAATTCGCGGCGGTTGTCGATGGACTCGCGCACGTCCTGCACGCTGGCCGGATCGGTGTCCGGCCCCTGCAGGAACCGGCAGTTGTTGCCGATGATCTCCTCGGCCGAATAACCGGTCATTTCCAGGAAGGCACGATTGGCGAACACGATCGGATTGTCCGGCAGGTGCGGATCGGTGACCGTCATCGGCATCCGCGTGGTTTCCACCGCGGCAAAAAAGATATCCGATCGGCGCTCGTCCACGGGCAGAGCGCTGGTATCGCTGATATGGGGAGCCCGTGGCTGTCCGTGACGGGAATCGTTCAAGTGCTGTTCTCCGCGGGACCGTTCCCGTGGCGTCAGTCTAGTAGAGGGCGGTGATGCGCTCCCTCACATTCATGCACGTTCCCCGTATGCAGCCGCACGGCGATGCAACCGAAACGCAGGTCGCCTGCCTCGGCCCATCGCTACGCGGACATGATGAACACGCGCCGCTGCCGTGCGCGCCCCACGCGCGTGCATGGCCGGAAGGCGACGGTCAACGCTGACGGCACGCCACGTCGAAACGGCACGCCGGCGGCGAACGAGCCGATCAGTCCACGCACGATTGCCAAACGACACTGCGAAGGCCCGCGGCATCACGCCTGCAATGCTGTCGCCATGACGACGAGTGGGCAGACTGTACGCAGCGAGGTTCGGCCGGCCAGGACAATGCGACGCGCGGCGCTCAGCTTCCTGCGGTTTCGCAGGCCCGGTATTCCTTCGGATCCAGAAACTCCGCAAGGCACGACCCCACCCTCAGTGCCTGTTCGCGCGCATCGCCGCGGTACTCGCCCTCGCCTGCACCCTCGATCGTGGCGATCGGCGCGGTGCGATCGCGGTGGTAGACGAATGCCGTCGACATCCACAGCGTCTGACCGGGGGCCTGGCTCTCCATCGTCTCCACGCGGAACTCACCGCAATAGCCGTGGATCAAGGTACGTCGAAGGGTCTTGTGCGTCATGCCGAAAAGTATCTCCACGCGCATTTGAAGACCACGTGCAAACCCTGCGCCGACCTGTTGTCGCAGGTGGGAGCACGCTCCTGTCGATGCAGGGAATTGCGTGGGAGGCAGCGCCAAGGCCGAATACACTTGCGCTGCATGACGATGAAATGGTGGCCGAGGACGGAATCGAACCGCCGACACGGGGATTTTCAATCCCCTGCTCTACCAACTGAGCTACTCGGCCACTGTCGCAACATGCTGCCTGCGTTGCGAGGACGCGCATCATAGCGAGCAGCCGCACTTTGGGCAAGCGTTGTGACGAAGTTTGTTGTGCGCCCGCCTTCCGCCCCGATTCCTGGGACCGGTTCACGCCGCGTGGCAGGGTCCATGGCCTAGCCTGCGCGCGTCCACCGGAGATCGCCATGCGCCTGCCTCGCCTGCTGTTGTCGTGCCTTGTCCTGTTGCCATCGGCGGCGTTTGCGCAGCAGCCGGTGCGCGCGGTGACGCAGCTGGAGATCTCGCGCTATGCCGGGCAGTGGCATGAAATCGCGCACCTGCCGGTGTCGTTCCAGAAGAAGTGCCGCAGCGACATCACCGCCAGCTACACGCTGCGCGACGATGGGCTGATCGGGGTCCGCAATGGCTGCCGCACCGCCGACGGCACGCTGGCCCAGGCCGACGGAGTGGCGCGTCCGGTCGAAGGCCACCCCGGCCAGTTGCAGGTCCGTTTCGCGCCCGAGTGGCTGAGCTGGTTACCGCTGGTGTGGGCCGATTACTGGGTGATCGCCCTCGATCCGGAATATCAATGGGCGATGGTCGGCGAGCCGGATCGCAACTACCTGTGGATCCTGTCGCGTTCGCCGCAGATGGAACGCGCCCGGTTCGAGCAGCTCAAGGCGCAGGCCGCGCAGATGGGCTACGACCTGTCACCACTGATCGTGGCCGCACCGCTGCGCTGACTCTCCACGGCCCGCCCGGCGGCCGCGCGGCGATGCCCATACTGCGTAGTATTCTTGGCACCGTCTCGTCCGCCAAGGATTCCGCCGCATGCGTCGTGTCTCTCGTCTCCTGATCGTGTCGCTGGCCTGCGGCCTGCTGCTGAGCGCCTGCGGCGGCGCGGTCCGCCGCGTGTCCGAGCCGGCCGCCAGCATCCAGCAGCTCACCGTGCGCGCCGACGGCTCCTGGTCGCTCGACCTGCGCCTGCAGAACTACAGCAGCATCCCGATGCAGTTCGAACGCGTGGCGCTGGACATCTCTGCAGGCGATCAATTGGCCGGCAAGCTCGACCAGACGGTGGGCATCTCGATCGGTCCGGAGACCGCCGATGTGGTGACGGTCAGCGTGCAACCCACCTCGCTGGGCCGGATCACCGTCGCCGACGTGCTCGCCGGCGGCCGCTCGCTGCCGTACACCCTCAAGGGCACGGTATGGGCCAGCCCGCAGGACAAGAAACAACGCGAGTTCGCGGTGCAGTCGCGCAACACGCTCAGCCCGGCCCCCGGCCTCGACGGCGTGCTGCGCTGACGCGCACGCCCTCCCCCAATCTTCGAAGGATTTCGCATGAGCAGCTACACCGCCCCGCTGACCGAGTTCCGCTTCGCCCTGCACGATGTCCTGGGCGCCGACGCCCTGTTCGCCCGGCTCGGCTATACCGAAGCCAGCGCCGACATCATCGATGCCGTGCTCGAGGAGGCCGGCCGTTTCACCAGCCAGGTGCTGGCACCGCTGAACAGCGTCGGCGACGAGATCGGCTGCGCGTTCGACAAGGGCAGCCATGCGGTGACCACGCCGCCAGGCTTCCGCGCCGCCTACGATCAGTTCGTCGAAGGCGGCTGGAACGGGCTGACCGCAGAGCCGGAGTTCGGTGGCCAGGGCATGCCGCATCTGCTGGGCGTGCCACTGAACGAAATGATCAACTCGGCCAACCTGGCCTGGGGCAATTTCCCGCTGCTCTCGCACGGCGCCACCGAGGCGCTGCGCCAGCATGGCGAGGCCTGGCAACAGCAGGTGTTCCTCAAGCCGCTGATCGATGGCCGCTGGACCGGCACCATGTGCCTGACCGAGCCGCACTGCGGCACCGACCTCGGCCTGCTCAAGACCCGCGCCGAGCCCAACGCGGACGGCAGCTACGCCATCACCGGCACCAAGATCTTCATCACCGCCGGCGAGCACGACCTCACCGACAACATCGTGCATCTGGTGTTGGCCAAGTTGCCCGACGCCCCCGCCGGCGCCAAGGGCATCTCGCTGTTCGTCACCCCCAAGTTCAAGGTGGGCCGCGACGGCGTGGTGGGCGAGCGCAATGCGCTGCATTGCGGTTCGATCGAGCACAAGATGGGCATCAAGGGATCGGTGACCTGCGTGATGAATTTCGAGGGTGCCCAGGGCTACCTGGTCGGTCAGCCGCACAAGGGGCTGCAGGCCATGTTCACGATGATGAACACGGCCCGCCTGAGCGTGGGATTGCAGGGGATCGGCCTGTCCGAGCGCGCCTACCAGAATGCGCTGCGCTATACCCGCGAGCGCCTGCAGTCGCGTGCACTCAGCGGCGCCAAGGCGCCCGACAAGCCGGCCGACCCGATCATCGTGCACCCGGATGTGCGGCGCATGCTGCTGACCATCAAGGCCTTGACCGAAGGCAGCCGCCTGCTGGCACTGCACGCGGCCAGCCTGGTCGACGTGGCCCACCGCGGCGCCAGCGAGCAGGAACGTGCCGACGCAGAAACGCTGGTGAGCTTCCTCACCCCCATCTCCAAGGCCTGCCAGACCGAGTGGTCGATCGAGAACACCTACCACGCACTGCAGTGTTTCGGCGGCCACGGCTATATCCGCGAGTACGGCATGGAGCAACTGGCGCGCGATGCCCGCATCACCACCATCTACGAAGGCACCACCGGCATCCAGGCGCTGGACCTGATCGGCCGCAAGACCGCCGCCAGCCAGGCTGCCGGGCTGAAGCTGTTCCTGGCCGATCTGGACACCTTCGCCAAGGCACAGGAAGGCAATGCCGCGCTGGCCGAGTTCATCAAACCATTGCGCGACAAGGCCAGCGAGTGGGCCATGCTGACCCGCGACGTGCTCGACCGCGCCGCACGCAACCCCGACGAGCTGGGCGCGGCCAGTTACGACTACCTGTTCTATTCCGGCTATGTGGTGCTGGCCTATTGGTGGGCACGTAGCGTGGCAGCGGCCGATGCCTCCGCGCACGGCGACGACTTCAAGCGCAGCAAGCGCGAGACCGCCCGCTTCTATTTCGCCCGCATCCTGCCGCGCACCTTGACTCACGCAGCCACGATCCGCAGCGGCGCCGCCCCGCTGATGACGCTGGAAGCGGAGCTGTTCGGCGAAGGCTGAGCCACGCACTGCGGGCCGGCTCCGCGGCAGGAGCGGACCTGCCCGCGACAAAGCCTTACCGATCGGCAAGACGTCGCGCCCAGCCGCGCGCCCCGGTCAAAAGATCGCCGGACTTCCCGCTGTCGTAGGAGCAACCTTCTTCTACCCGGCAACTTCGCGCCATGGAGTGCCGTCTCTGACCATGGCATTGAGGCGAACCAGGAGCACGCGCATG
>NZ_JAJGQG010000020.1:0-87951 GCF_020783795.1 Xanthomonas sp. NCPPB 1067 | reverse complement strand
CATGCGCGTGCTCCTGGTTCGCCTCAATGCCATGGTCAGAGACGGCACTCCATGGCGCGAAGTTGCCGGGTAGAAGACAGTTGCTCCTACACAAACCGACATGCTCGCTGCCATTCCTGGCGTGCAGCATCCAGCCGCAGGAGCGCACCCGGGCGCGACAGGGCTTTCCCGTGATGGCCGCATCTTGTTGGTGAGTTCATCGATCACGCATTCGCCGGAATGACAAAGCGCGCTGCGTACGCAAGCAAAAGCCCGCCGGATGGCGGGCTCTCGGGTTGCGGCATCGGGCCATTGCGTGCACCGATGCCGCGCTCTGCGCGGGAGTTACTTCGCGGCAGCAGCATCGCCCGCCTTGGCCTGCAGGGCCTCGGTGGTGATGCGGATCTTGACCTCGTCGCTGACGTTGGGCGCGTACTGGCCCACGCCGAAATCGCTGCGCTTGATCGTGGTGGTGGCGTCGAAGCCGGCAGCCGGGACCTTCTTCATCGGGTGCTCGCCGGCACCGTTGAGGGTGACGTCCAATACCACCGGTTTGGTCTGGTCCTTGATGGTCAGGTCGCCGGTGACGGTGAGCTTGTTGTTGCCAGCCGCTTCGACCTTGGTGCTCTTGAAGGTGGCAGTCGGGAACTTGGCCGCATCGAAGAAGTCCCCGCTCTTCAGGTGTTCGTCGAACTTGGCGGTGAAGCTGTTCAAGCCGGACAGCGGCAGGGTGACCTGCACGGTGGACTTGGTCACGTCGGCGGCGTCGTACACCAGGGTGCCGTCGACATTGCCGAAGTGCGCGCTCGGGTTGGAGAAGCCGAAGTGGCTCCACTGCGCGATCACGTCGGTGTGGGTCGGGTCCAGGGTATAGGTGCCGGACGCCACCTGCACCGCCGGCGCGGTGGAAGCGGGCGCTTCGGCAGCCGCAGGCGCCGGGGCGGCTGCAGTCTCGGCCGGGGCGGTCGCCGCCGGCGTTTCGGCAGCGGGCGCGGCGGCGTTGTCGGCCGGCTTGGAGCAGGCGGCGATGGCAACGGTCAGAGCGAACGGCAGCAACAGCTTATGGGTGGTCTTCATTGAAACTCCATGGGATGAGAGACGCGTCGGAGAACGCGGGTGGGACAAACGCAGACGGACGAGGACTGCAGGAAACCTGAAACGGGCACACCGGTGCGACGCAACCACCCTAACGACCGGCCACCGGCCGGACAAGCACGCAGCGCAAGCAATGCACACGCGCCACGACCAGCCGCACGGCTGGCAGCGCACCGCAGCGAGGCAGCGCGCCGCCCATGCCGGCATCATTCGAACCGCGCGGCCTCCTCGAAGCTCAGGCGCGGCAGACGCGGGAACACCGCCGACGGATCGCCGTAGCCAAGATTGACCAGGAAATTGGATTTGATCGGCGTGCCGGCGAAGAACGCCGCATCCACCTTGGCGTTGTCGAAGCCGGACATCGGGCCGGCATCCAGCCCCAGCGCACGCGCGGCCAGGATCAGGTAGGCGCCCTGCAGCGAGCCGTTGCGGAACGCCGACTCGGCGCGTCCCTCGCGCGGGCCGTCGAACCAGCTCTTCGCATCGGCATGCGGGAACAGATACGGCAGCTTTTCGTGGAAGTCCTCGTCATGCGCCACGATCACCGTCACCGGCGCGGCCAGGGTCTTGGCGGCATTTCCTTCGGACAGTGCCGGCTTGAGCTTGGCCTTGCCTTCGGCGCTGGTCACGAACACGAAACGCGCCGGGCCGCTGTTGGCGGCCGTGGGGCCCCACTTGACCAGCTCGTAGAGCTCGCGCAGCAGCTCCTGGCTGACCGGCGTGTCGGCAAACGCGTTCTGCGTGCGGGCGGTACGGAACAGCTGGTCCAGTGCGGCGGCGTTGAGCGAATCGGACATGGGCACTCCTGACGAAGGGGGAACGGCGCGACGGTCGGCTGCGGCATCGGCGCCAGCGTGAAGAGTGCCAGTGTAGAGTGGCGCGATTGCCGCCACACGCATGCAATCTGAAACAAATCTATGTCGAATGTGAAACGATGCCGGTGACCTGGGCGCTGAGCGATGGCCGCGCCGGCAATGCGCGCCAGGCCGAAGCCCTGGCGCGCGCGCTGCAGCCCGAAGTGTTCCAGCCCATGCATCTGCAGGCCCTGGCGCCCTGGCGCTGGCTGGCGCCGCGGCGGCTGCCCGGTGCGCAACAGGCGTTTGGCGCAGCGTTCGCCCGGCTGCAGCAACAGCCGCCGGCGCTGGCCATCGGTTGCGGCCGCCAGGCAGCATTGGCCACCCGGCTGCTGCGTGCCCGTGGCAGCCGCAGCGTGCAGATCCTGGATCCACGGCTGGCGCCGCATCACTGGGACCTGCTGATCGTGCCCGAGCACGATGCGCTGCGCGGCAGCAACGTGCTCACCCTGCTCGGCAGCCTGCATCCGGTGGACGATGCCTGGCTGGCGGCCGGGCGCACGGCCTTCCCCGCACTCGGCCGGCTGCCAGGCCCACGGCTGGCATTGCTGATCGGCGGACCCACCGCGCAGGTTCCGTGGACGTCACCGGCGCTGGCGGCGCTGTGCACCCACCTGAGCGCCCAATTGCGCGCGCTCGGCGGCAGCCTGCTGGTCACCACCTCGCGCCGCACCCCGGTCGAGGCATTCGCCCCGCTGCGTGCGGCCTGCGCCGGATTGCCGCATCTGCTGTGGTGCGATGAACGCGACGGCCCCAACCCGTATGCCGGCCTGCTGGGCTGGGCCGACGCGATCGTGGCCACCGCCGATTCGGTCAACCTGCTCTCCGAAGCCTGCGCCACGCGCGTGCCGGTGGCGGCCGCCTTCGGCGACTGCGCAAGCGGCCGGGTCGGCAGCTACCTGCAGTCGCTGCGCAACCGCCAACGGCTGCATGCCGTCGATGCACTGCTTGGCGCCGAAACCGACATCGCGCCGGTGCGCGAAACCGAGCGCATCGCCGAACAGGTGCGCGCGCGCCTGTGGCGATGATCCATACGCGGCGCACTGGCGTCTGGAACACGACCACAGCAGTCAATCGACACGGAATCCAGCTGCAGGCGGCTCGCGCAACGCAGTCGATCGAGGAGAAGTGTCGTCGCGCGTGATGCGCCGACCGTTGCGCAAACGCTGGCTGCGGCTGCAGTCGCCACGCACGACGCGATGCGCCGATCATGCAGGCGCGGCACCATCGCGCACGAGACGTCTACCGCCTACCGCCTACCGCCTACCGCCTACGGACGATGACTCGCAGCGATGCCTGCCGACTGCGAGCTGCTTCAATGCGTGCGACAGCGGCATCCTGCCAACAATGACTGATGACACTGCTGCGTGATCGGCAGACTTGCACACACTGCGTGCCACGCTCGTCACCGGACCGATCGTGCAACACACTGCGATGCCACCCTCACGCCTGTTGCCGGTCTCGCTCGCCACCGGTGCTGCGCTGTGGTTCGGGGTGGGCCTCGCCCCTGCATGGTGGTGGGTGTGGCTGGCACCAGTGCCGCTGTTGTGGTTGGCCTTGTCGATCCAACGCACTGGGCAGGCGCGGGTAGCGGTGGCGATCGCCACCCTGTTGGCGGCCACGCGCTATGCATCCTATTTCGACCTGGTGATGCCGCTCCCGGCAGCGGTGCTGGCTACCTGCGGCGTCGGCGCGCTCTGGTATGTCGTCGTGATGACCACGCGCGCACTGGTGCAACGCCTGCGCACCGGCTGGAGCGTGCTGGCCTACCCGCTGGTATGGGTCACCGTGGATCTGTTGATGGCCCAGCTACTGCCCGATGGCAATTGGGGCAGCCCTGCCTACACGCAGGCGGCGGTCCTGCCGTTGCTGCAACTCACCGCAGTGACCGGCGTGTCCGGCCTGCTGTTCGTGCTGTGCCTGCTGCCATCGCTGCTGGCAGTGCTGCTGTGGCGCGGCCACCGGGTGCAGCGCCCGGTGGCGCTGGCAGGTGCGGTAATCCTGGTCCTGGCGGCGGGCACCGGTGGTGGCCTGTGGCGTCTGCAGACACCGCCGGCAGGCACCCCGACGAAGATCGGCCTGGCCTCCATCGACGAGCCCATCAATGCAGTGGCCACGCCGACGTATTGGCGTCCCATTCGCGACCGCTACGATGCGATGATCGGCGAACTGGCTGCGCAAGGCGCACAGATCGTGGTGCTGCCGGAAAAGATCGCCGTGCTGCCGCCGGCAGAGCTGGCACGCTGGCAAGCGCACTTCGCGGCGCTGGCCCGCGCGCATGGGCTATGGCTGGTGGTGGGGATCGCCGAACACGGCTCACACCCCCACAACCTGGCATGGCTGTTCGATCCCGCTGGGCAGCGGGTGCTGAATTATGACAAGCATTTCCTCGCACCGCCCGAACGCGCGCAGGCGTACGCGAGCGGCACGGCGTACGCGCTGCATGCCATCGGCGATGCGCGGTTCGGTCTGGCCATCTGCAAGGACATGATGTTCGCGCGGCTCGCACGCGCCAACGGTCAGCGCAATGCGGCGATGATGCTGGTGCCGGCATGGGATTTCGCCTATCGCGATGCGTGGATGTCGGCGCACATGACCGTGCTGCGCGGGGTGGAAAACGGCTATGCAGTGGCTCGTAATGCGCGCGAGGGATGGTTGATCGTCAGCGATGCACATGGCCGCGTGCTCGCACAGACCGCCAGTGCGCCGCTGCCGGGTACCAGCATGCTGGTCAGCGTACCGGTGGGGTCACAGCTGCCAACGCTGTACACCCGTGTGGGCGATCTGTTTGGCTGGCTGTGCGCATTGGCCGTGCTGGTGCTGGCAGGTGTGGCGTATCGCGGTGCTGCAGGCATGCGACATGCACCTGCCGATCGCTGAGTGCGCTGTTGCCAGATGAGTCCACGGCCACTGTTCGCTGCGATCACGGTGCGCCGGTTTGTCAGCGTCCTTGCCAGTTTTGCAGGCGCACCCGGGCGCGACGGGTGTTATCGGTAAGGCCCGTCGCGCCCGGGTGCACTCCTACAGCAGGTTGCTGCGCTGGGCGGTCTCGATGGCTGCGTGACCGGCGGGTGTCATGGGTAAAGCTTCTCGCGCCTGGGTGCGCTCCTTCCGCGGGTTGCTGGGCTGGTCCGGGCTGGGCGCCATGCGGATAATCGGCGCCTCGCCCGCCGGTCGTCGCCATGCCCACCATGCCCGCTCCCCCGTTCGCACCGCTCACCGCCCGCGCTCTGACCTGCGCGGTGCTGGCGATGGGTGCGGTGGTGTTGCTGTCCAACGTTCTGGTGCAGTATCCGATCAACGCCTGGCTGACCTGGGGTGCGTTCTCGTATCCGCTGGCCTTTCTGGTCAGCAACCTGATCAATCGTCGCTTCGGCCCGCGCGCGGCGCGAACGGTGGCCTGGTGCGGATTCGCGCTGGCGGTGGCGTTGTCGGTGTGGCTGGCGACGCCACGCATCGCGGCCGCTTCGTGTACGGCCTTCATCGCGGCCCAGCTGCTCGACATCAGCGTGTTCGACCGGCTGCGCGCCGGCAGCTGGTGGCGCGCGCCGATCGTGGCCACTGCCTGCAGCGCCACCCTGGATACGGCGATCTTCTGGAGCGTGGCCTTTGCCGGCGCGGCATTGCCATGGGTGAGTTGGGCGGCAGGCGATCTGGCGGTGAAGCTGGGCATGGGCGTGCTGCTGCTCGGGCCATTCCGCGCACTGCTATGGCGAAGCGCACCACGCCACCTTGCCTGAACGGCAACCACAACGCGCAGCATCGAGGTTGCCGATTCCTTCTCCCGCCAGCGGGGGAAGGTGCCCGAAGGGCGGATGGGGGGAACGCTCCCAACCACCACCACGCAGCTACAACGCCGCTGCATCCTTGCCAACGGGAAACTCCAGTCCCTGCGCACGCGCTGCAGCGAAGATGTGCCGGCGTGCCTGCTGGATGGCCGGCGTCGGCGCGATCAGACGCGGGCGTCGATCCAGGGTGCACCCCAGCCCCGCATCCACCAGCGTGGCATGCGCTTCATGCAGCGGCCGTGCGAGATCGGCCGGCAACCATTGCGCCCGCACCAGCGCCTCGATCAAGGCCGGCGTCTGGCAGACCTCCAGCACGGCCGGGTGCTGCGCGGCCTGCTGCAAGACGCCGGCCTGCAGCAGAAATTCCAGATCGACCAGGCCACCGGCCCCTTGCTTGAGATCCATGCGGCCGGCATCGCCGCGATCAAGTTCGGCACGCATGCGCGCGCGCATCTTGCGCACGTCCTCGTGCAGCAGCGCTGCATCGCGCACGCGGCTCAGCGTGTCGCGGCGCACCTGCGCAAACGCCTCACACAACTGCGCATCGCCGGCCACCGATCGGGCGCGCACCAGGGCCTGGTGTTCCCAGGTCCAGGCGCGCTCGCGCTGGTACTCGCGGTAGCTGGCCAACGACGACACCAACGCGCCCTTGCCACCGTCCGGGCGCAGCCGCACATCGATGTCGTACAGCCGGCCGGCGCCGGTTTCGGCGGCCAGCAGCGCCATCACCTTCTGTGCGAGCCGCGCGAACCAGCGGCCTGCGTCCAGCGGGCGCTTGCCGTCGGAGTGTTCGATCTCGCGCGGGTGGTCGTAGAGGAATACCAGATCCAGGTCCGAACCGAAGCCCAGCTCCCAGCCACCCAGGCTGCCGTAGCCGATGATGGCGAAGGTGCCGCCGGGCACCTGCCCGTGTGCGGCCACCAATTCCCTGCGCGCGAGCTGCAGCACCGTCTGCACCACCGCTTCGGCCAGCCAGGCCAGCTGGCGGGTGCTTTCCACGGCCTGCTGGCGGCCATCGAGCGTGGCCAGCGCGATACGGAAACTCAAGGCCAGCCGGCGTTCGTTGAGCTCGCGCAACGCCGCCTCGGTATCGTCGATGTGCACGATGTCGGCGCAGGCGGCGTGCAGCGTGGCACGGTCAGGAAGTGCTCCCCCGATGCGGGTATCGAGCAATTCGTCCAGCAGCAACGGATAGGCCGCCAGACGCTCGGCCAGCAACGCGCTGCGGGACAGCACATCGACCAGGCGCGCGAGCGCACTGGGTTGTTCGTCCAGCAGTGCCAGGTAGCTGGTGCGGCGCAAGGTGGCCTGCAACAGCCCCAGCAGACGGCGCACCGCCGGATCTGGCTGGCTGGCATGGGCAGCGGCATGCAGCAACGCTGGCACCACCCGATCCAGACGCGCGCGCGCGGTATCGGACAAGGCCTGCACCCCGGAGGACTGCGCAAAATCGCCCAGCACCTGGTGCGCCGCGCCCGGATCGTGCAGGCCGATGCCCAACAGCGGGGCCGCATCGGCATCGGGCAGGGCACGCCAGTAATCGGCCAGCGCGTCGGGGGCGGTGGTGCGTACACGCGGCGCCAGCAATTCGGCGAATTCGGCCGCGACTTGCGTGCGATGGGGCGTCAACGCAGCCAGCAGCGCCTGCCAGTCTGCAAAGCCCAGCCCCAACGCAATGCGCTCGCGCTCCAGCGCCGTGTGCGGCAAGGCATGGGTCTGCGCGTCGCGCAGCATCTGCAGGCGATTTTCCAGCCGGCGCAGGAACCGGTAGGCGGCGGCCAGTGCCGCGCCCGTGTCCGGCGCAACCTGGCCTGCCGCGACCAGCGCCTGCAGGGCGGGCAGCAAGCGGCGCTCGCGCAGGGCGGGCTCGCGCCCACCCCGGATCAACTGCAACGCCTGCGCTAGAAATTCGATCTCGCGAATGCCACCCGGCCCGCGCTTGATATCGTCCAGCCGGTCGTGCCGCGCGACTTCGGC
The DNA here is from genome assembly GCF_020783795.1 of Xanthomonas sp. NCPPB 1067. Taxonomy (NCBI): domain Bacteria; kingdom Pseudomonadati; phylum Pseudomonadota; class Gammaproteobacteria; order Lysobacterales; family Lysobacteraceae; genus Xanthomonas; species Xanthomonas sp. NCPPB 1067. The sequence continues at coordinate 80,258 of NZ_JAJGQG010000020.1, read as the reverse complement.
GGTGATGGCTGCCTTCATCTCGCGCAGGCCGTCCAACGCGGTGAAATCCAGATAGCGGCGGTAGACGAACGGTCGCAGTGTTTCCAGCCACGCTTCGCCTGCGGCGATGTCGCCGGCCACTGCGCGCGCCTTGAGCCAGGCATAGCGCTCCCAATCGCGTCCCTCGCGCTGGAAATACTGATCCATGCCGGTGAACGACAAGGCCACCCGCCCGGCGCTGCCGAACGGACGCAGGCGTAGGTCCACCCGGTGACTGAAGCCATCGGCGGTGGTTTCGTCCAGCAGCTTGGCCAACTGCTGGCCCAGCCGCGCGAAATATTCTTCCGCCGCCAGCGGGCGTGGTCCATCGGAGGTTCCGCCCTGCGGATAGGCGTACACCAGGTCCACATCCGACGAGAAATTCAGCTCGCCGCCGCCCAGTTTGCCCAGCCCGAACACCACCAGCCGCTGCACGCTGCCGTCTGCGGCGATCACCTGGCCGTGACGGGTGGAAAACTGCTGCTCCAATGCCCGTAGCCCGGTCTGCAGACAGGTTTCGGCCAGCGCGGTGGCCCCGGCCAGGGTGGCGTCCACGCGATCCATGCCCAGCACGTCGCGCCATACCAGCCGGGTGGATGCGGCGGCACGGTATCGGCGCAATTGCGCAGGCCAGTCCTGCGGCTGCGCCGGGTCCAGCACCGGTAACGGCAGCGGCGGCGGATCGTCCTGCGCCAGATGCGCCAGCAGCGCGGGTTGGCGCGCCAGCGTCTCCAGCGCGAAGTCGCTGGCAAGCGCCACCCGTTCGAGCTGCCTGGCGAGCACGTCGCCCGGCCATGGCTGCACGGCAGAGACGACCTGCCGGACACGCGCCACTGCCCGTTCGATGAGGGCGGCCAGCGCAGGAGAAGCGGATGCAGTGGGGAGTGACATGGGCCGATTCTGGCATCCCGGGCACCTGGCGGCATCCTGGTTGCGTTGCGGGATGCGCTGCTGACGCGCGCATCGTCGATGCCGTGCGCGATGGGCGAACGGAAGCGCACCCTGTACGGCGCATCCAACCGCACTCGACCCACATCGGCAGGAATCGTCGCCAGCGATGCCGCGCCATGAAGAGTACAGTTACAACGGCGCCCCCTGCACGAACGCCGGCCCATGCATGAACGGCCGAACGCCAGGCAATAAAAAAGCCCGCTTGCAGCGAACTGCCAGCGGGCTTTGCTCCCTCCCCCACGTCGGGATGCAGAAGCATAGTGCGCGCCCCGAATGCGACTTGCACGCTGCACTGCAAAACAATACCAGGCGGTACAGAACTGCAGTTTCTTCACGGCTGCGCGTTACGCGATGGCTGCGCCGGAAGCAGATCCGGCTGCGCCTGATACCACTGCGCCGCGCGCAGCAGATGCCACTGCGCAACGTCGCTGCGCAGGCCGACCGCGGCGCTCAACACGCCCCACCGTGCGAGCAGGCTGCCATCGCGCCGGCGTCCCTGCAGGCGCAGCCGCGCGTCGACCTGAAAGCGTGCGTTATGCGCCTGCAGGCGATCCACGACAACGGTGTCGCCCTGCCAATGGAGACGGCCGGTGGCCTGTGCCTGGCCGGCATCCACCATCCGCAGCATCCAGTCCGGAACCGAACGATCGCGCGCATACAGCGCCAACAGGAACGCCAGATCGCGTACCTGCAGACGCACCCGCCCGTCCACGCCGACCGGCCGGTGCCAATGCATGCGGGTATCGTCCAATGCGATGCGCGCCCACCAACCGTCGCGGCGCCGGCCATCGGGCCCGGTGAAACCGACATTGCGCAACTGCACGGTACTGGCATCGAGACGGAAGTTTTCCGCGCGCAGGTCGCCGCGTTGCAGACGCAGATCCGCGTCCACATGGCCACGCAGCGCCAGACCTGCGAAGTGCAGCCGCGCCGCACGCGCGCCGATGCGTAATCCGCCCTTGCCGATACGCCCACCGGGCTCGATCTGCAGATCGCCACTGAGCACACCGTTACCGCCGTCGAAGCGCAGTTGCTGCTGCGGCAGATAGCGGTTGTAGGCACGCAGGTCCGGCACCCGCGCGTCGGCAAAGGTCAGATGCGCGCGCGTGGCATCGCGCAGGCTGCTGAGGTTGCGCGCATCGGCACGCGTCTGCAGATCCAGCCGCAGATCGCGGCCCTGCACGAACGGGCGAGTCGGCGCATCGGCATGCGCAATCGAGAACCGCTGCATCTGCAGAGCCAGCGCGGGCAGCAATTGGCCACCCGCATCGGCGTCCACGCGCAGATCGGCGCTGGCCTGCCCGTCGATCGCATGTCCCATCACACCGACTTGCGCACGCGCATGCGGCACCTGCAGACGGCTGCCTGCACCGAGCTGGCCACGGTCGATGCGCAGGTCGGCATCCACTACCCCGTCACCTTGCAGGGTGAGCCAGTCGACATCGGGGAACAGCGCAGGAATCCAGCTCAACGAAGCCAGCTGCCAATGCAGCCGCGCATGCCCGCTGGTACGCGGCAGCAACGCACGCAGCCCGCGCAACGGCAGCTGACGCCCGCGCACACGCAGGTCGGCATCCAGCGTCAGCCCGGCATTGGCGGGCTCTGGCATGGCAACGGTCAGGCGGATGTCGTCATCGACCTGCAACTGCGCCTTCAACTCGCCCAGCAACGCTGCCGGCGTGCGTGCGCTGTCGTGCAACGGGGCACGCCATTGCAACCGACTGCCCGGCTGCAACGCACCACGCGCCCAGTGCAGCTCGCCATCGGCGCGCCCCTTGCCTGGACCGGTCGCAACCGCATGACGACCTTGTGCGCTGCGCACGACATCCAGCGCTGCAGTGTCGCCGTGTACCGACAGCAGGGCATCGGTCAGCTGCACGATCGCGAGCCCAGGCGCGGCGTCGGGCGCATGCCGCGCGATGCCGGCTTGCAGCCGCAGCTGTGCGTGACGCAGCAGCTCGCGGTCGCCCCAACGCACGCGCGCGCGCTCGAACACGACGCGCGAGGGAAACAGCTCCAGCGGCCCACCGCGAAGCTGTTTGAACAGGCCAAGCTGCAGTCGGCCTTCGCCTTCGATGTGCAGGCGGTGCAGCGCCAGTGCGTGCACCTGCTCGGCGTCGATACGATCGAATTGCAGGATCCAGCCTGGCTCTGCCGGCGTCTGCGTGCCTGCAACGGAGGTTGCAGATGGAAGCGCCGTCGATGTCGGCGCTGGCATCGTTGGAGCAGTGGTTGCCGGCGGTGCTTCTGTCTGTGCCCATGGCGCCGCTCGTGTCGGCATCGCCAGCGGCGCGGAGGCTGGACGCCCCTGCGCTGGCGTTGCGCCCTCGGGCACCGCAGACTGCGGCCCGCGTTGAGTAGCCGCTGCTTCGGCCGGAGGACCGCCACGCGGAGCGCTGGCGCCGCTCGCCATGGCAGGGCCACGCGCCACTGGGCGCGCCACCACGGCGGACGGTGCAGAAGGTACTGCAGGCTGCAGGCCTGCACGCACGCCATCGGCGTGAAGCTGCGGCACCTGCAGTTGCCGATGCAGCAACGGCAGTATGCGGATCTGTCCACCCAGGCGTCGCGCGCTCACCGTCCAATCGTGACGCTTCGAACGCCCCTGCAGATCCACGTTCCACAACACCAACCGCCCGGGCCACCAGGTGAGCGCGGGCCCCCAGTGCATGGCGAAGGCATCCGGTTTGCGATTGACCACCGCAGGACCGAGCGGCGTATTGAGCAGCAGATTGCCCAGCAACAGATAGCTCGCATACAGCCACAACAGCGTCAGCAACGGCCAGCGCACTGCGCGTGGCAACGCACGCCAACGGGCGTGCACAGGCATCGTCATGATCACAGGCTCCCGAGCACCGCGCACGCGGCGCCAGGCAGTGTGCCAAGCCTTGCGTGATCGCGGCGCACATCATCACGTGGCGGCAGCGCCTGCTGTACACGCCTGTGCGTGCATGCCGTGGATGGAGGGCCTCGTCGTGCGCACGCCGCCAGACGGGCATATCTTCGCGATACACCCTGGACGGCCTCGGCGACGCATCGCGTTCGCAGCCCAGGGGCGCCGGCTGCGGCACGGCGTGGACCTGCGGCGATGCGGAGCAATCGCCCAAGCCCACACCGATCATCGTCGCAGCGCTCGCGCCTGTGCATGGCCCAGCGCAGCCCATTGCGATGCTGGCAACGGATGCGACGATGCGCTGCGGAGAACGCGCGCGTCAGGTCACTGGCTGCCGGAAACCGGCGGCAGCAAGCCGGGGCGCGCCTCGTACCATTCGCGTGCGCCTGCCAGGTGCCATTGGCGCTGCTTGCCATCCAGCTCGATACCGGCGCCCAGCACGCCCCAGCGCAGATACAGGTCGCCGCGGCGCTGTTCGTCCTGGATCGCCAGCCGCGCGCGCAACGACAGCCGTGCGTTCTCCGCGTGCAGCGCATCCACCGTCAGCTGCTGCTTGCGCCAGCGGAGCCGGCCGGTGGCCTCGAGTTCGCCGGAATCCAGCAGCCCTACCACCCAACGCGGGTAATCGGTGCGCTGGGCAAATACCGACAGCAGCGGTGCGGCATCGCGCATGCGCAGTGCGGCCTGCGCATCCAGCTGGAATGGCGCACGGGCCTGGATGGTACCGGCCCCGACCTGCAGTTCGCCCCACCAGCCGGCATCGGCGGCGTCATCGCCCACCTGCATGTTGCGTAGCCGGATGCGCGTGCCGCTGAGGTCGAAGAACTTGTTCTTGAAGTCGGCGCGCTGCAGCTGCGCCTGCAGTTCGGCATCGCCGCGCATCTGCACGCCGGCCAGGGCCAGATGCGCGCCTTGCCCGCGCAGGTGTGCGTGACCGCTGCCCACGTCGCCGGAGGCGTTGAGCGCGACGTCGCCACTCAGGCTGCCGCGTCCGCCCAGCAGGCGTACGTTCCTGCCGGGCAGATAGCGGTTGTAGACGGTGAGCTCGGGCACCTGCGCATCGCTGAAGCGCAGCTGCGCCTTGAGCGTATCGCGCAGGCGCGCCAGTTCGGCATCGCCATGCATGGCCAGCCGCAGATCGCGGCCGTCCAGCAACACCTGCCCGGGCGCATCCTGCGCGCTGGCCTTGAAGGTGGGGATACGCACGTCCAGGTGCGCCTGCGGCGTGGCGGCATCGTCGATGCGCCCATGCGCGTTGGCGATGCCTGCCAGACGCGCATCGAACACCTGCGCCACCGCTTCCACGCGCGGGATGTCCAGGCGGCTGCCGCCGGTCAGGCGCCCTTGTGCCAGGCGCAGATCGGCCTCGAGCAGACCGCCACCTTCGAGCTGGAACCACGGCTTGCGCACGAACAGCTCGGCAATCCAGTTCAGCGATTCGAATTGCCAGCGTCCGCGCACCTGGCCGGACAGGCGCGGCAGCAGCTGCGCCGGCTGCTGGAAGGGAATGCTGCGCCCGGCGATGCGCAGATCGGCATGCAGCTCGCTGCCGGTGTCGGCATCGCGCGGCAGCCGGGCCTGCACGCGAATGTCCTGCGCCACATCCAGTTGCAGGGCCAGCATGCCGCGATCGGTCGCGCCGACGCCGGCCAGCAACGGCAGCCGCCACACCGCACGGCTCCCCGGCTGCAGGGCGCCGTTGGCCAGGGCGATGTCGGCCTCTACCCGCGCGGTCGACGGCCCGCTGCGGATGTCCACGTTCGGCGCGCCGGTGTCGATCTTCAATGCCGCCGTGTTGGCCTTGATTTGCAGGCGCGCGCGGGTGATCTCGAATTTGCGCAGGCCCGGCGCCCGGTCGCGATAGTGGCGCGGGAACTGGAACTGCGCATCCACCTGGGCGCCATTGAAGACCTGCACTCCGTCGTAGCTGACCACCGCATCGCTGAAGCCCGCCTCGGACGGGAACAGCTCCGACGGCCCGCCCTTGAGCTGCTTGAGGAAACCGACCGTGCCGTGACCGTGGCCGGCGATCAGCAGCTTGCCCAGGCGCGCACTATGGATGCTGTCGCTGCTGATCGCATCGAAGCGCAGCGTCCAGCCGCGGTTGCCACGTGGCGGCGGCGGGATGGGCGTGTCGGAGGTGTCGACCTCTGCGCTCACATTGACCGCGTGCAGCCACGGCAGGCGCACCTCGCGCCGGAACAAGGCCAGCAGTGCGATCCGCGCATGCGCCCGATCGGCATGGAAGACGTATACCGTACGGTTGGCCTGGCCACGCATGCGCACGTTCCAGGCCATCACCTGGCCCGGAACCAGCGTCAGTGCCAGACCGGTCTGCATGCTGAACTTGTGCGGCTGTCGGTTGGTGGTGGCGTCGAACAACGGCGTGTTGAGAAAGACGTTGCCGGCCAGCAGATACAGCGCGTACAGCGCCAGCAGCACGATCACTGCGATGCGCCACGGCCGGGGCCAGCGCTGGAAGCGATCGCGAACAGAGGGCATGGGCGTAGGCAGGAGACGAGTCTGGCGCCACTATCGCGGGTGCGCCGACGCAGGCGCGTGAATGCGCGCGGGCCGCTGCCCTGGCCTGCCCATTGCGCGAGCCGGCGCGCACGCCATCGTGGCATTGCCGTGGCTGCGCCCGATCGCACCGCTCCCCGGACCGGAGTGCAGCAGAACAGGACCGATTCCCCCGCGCGCGCGAATGCCGCATCACGGCGCCGTCCGCAGCGGTCGCCCGCTACGTGGTGCGCTGGCCACGGCCCTGGTCGGCCCGCAGTCACACGACGGCCAGGCATCTCACCCCATCGACGCAGGATGGCCAGGCGCCCGCGCGCGATGTCCCGGCAGCGCGCGCCATGCGGCTTGGCCCGCAGCCGGTGGCGTCGCTGGCGCCTCGCGCACCCTGGCTACGCGCTCACGCGGCCTCGTCCACCCGCCGCGCGCGACGTACCCGCACCGCCGTGGCCAGACGCTCCAGCACCTGCAGCGAGGCGTCCCAGCCGATGCAGCCATCGGTGATGCTCTGGCCATAGGTCAGCGCGCATCCGGGCACCAGTTCCTGGCGGCCGCCCACCAGATGGCTTTCGACCATCACCCCGACGATGCGCGTTTCGCCGCCTTCCAGCTGCGATGCGATGTCCTCCACGACCTTGGGCTGGTTCTCGGGATTCTTGCCGCTATTGGCGTGGCTGGCATCGATCATCAGCCGCGCCGGCAGGCCGGATCTGTTCAATACCTGGCTGGCTGCTTCCACGCTGGCTGCATCGAAGTTGGGCTGCTTGCCGCCACGCAGGATCACATGGCAATCGGGGTTGCCGGCGGTGGCCGCCACGGCCGTGTGGCCGTCCTTGGTCACCGCCAGGAAATGATGCGGATGCGAGGCCGCGCCCACCGCGTCCACCGCGATCTTGACGTCGCCGCCGGTGCCGTTCTTGAACCCCACCGGGCACGACAGCCCCGATGCCATCTCGCGATGGACCTGGCTCTCGGTGGTGCGCGCGCCGATCGCGCCCCAGGCCACCAGGTCGGCGATGTATTGCGGAGAGATGATGTCCAGGAACTCCACGCCGGCCGGCAGGCCCAGGTTGTTGATGTCGCGCAACAGCCCGCGCGCAACGCGCAGGCCCTTGTTGATCTGGAAGCTGCCATCCAGATCCGGATCGTTGATCAATCCCTTCCAGCCGATGGTGGTGCGGGGCTTTTCGAAGTACACCCGCATCACGATCTCCAACGCATCGCCAAACTGGTCGCGCAGCGGGCGCAGACGCTGCGCGTAGTCCATCGCGGCGACAGGGTCGTGGATCGAGCAGGGCCCGATCACCACCGCCAGGCGATCGTCTCGCCCGTGCAGGATCTCGTGCAGCGCGGCGCGCGCGCTGCTCACGGTGTCGGAGGCACGCTCGTCGCAGGGCAGCAGGGACAGCAGCTCGGACGGCGGGGCGAGGGTTTCGATCTTGCGGATACGCAGGTCATCGGTAACAGGCGGCATGACAGTGTCTCGGTGAGCGGTGTTGCATCGGGGAGCCAGGCGAGGCGGCAACAAAAAAGCCGCCAGTGTGCGCTGGCGGCTTTTCGGGAATGCTGCTGAAGTTTCCTTCAGGGTGAGCGCACTCCTTCCTCCGCCAGCGGCATCGGAAAGCCGTAGTACCAAAAATAAAACTGGCTGCGGGGTGCGTTCATGGGATGCATTGATAACACGCGTTTTTATGTGGTGCCACTGTTTCATCGGCAACAGACCATGTGCATCGAAGCAATGATTGCGTGGCTCGGCAGGAAGCCAGAGGCTTGCCAGCAACGGTTGATCAGGGCAACGGAATGCAATCCGATCGCTAGCGAGCTGCCGATTGCCTTACGTGCAGCGGCACTGCCGCGGGATAGTGCTGCGCGTCACTGGAGCGGTGCGATCAAGGCGCTGGCGTGGGGTTCACCCGCCTGACAGCGCGCACACCAGGTGCAGAGTGCGCTTTTATCCCGGCATACAAATGAGCGTTTAGGCCCGCTCTTCGTGGCAAGCGGATGCGGATACAGTGTCCAGCAGCTGTGATATGAACGGTGCCGCACCGCCGTCTTGTCAGACCTCAGCCGTGGCTGGGGCGCTCCAGCTCTGTGCAAGGTGCGCTCCGGGCATTCTCCAGCCCCGGAACGCCGAAATATCGTTTCACCCCAACGTTTGACGCATCCCTATGCCCTGTAATTTAACCTAAAAATCAAACACTTGTTACAACAGACAAGCCTGATATATCGTTTCACAAATCGTTTCATTGGTGGTTTACATGCCTCAGCCCGAAGCAGTGGAGCGCCTGGTCACCACGCTGCGCGTCAACGGCCCGTTGCGCGGCGCCGATCTTGCCGGGCGATTGGGCGTGAGCAAGGCAACGCTTTCTCGTCTGGTTGCCGCCGCAGGAACTGCGGTGCGGCGCTACGGCAGCGCGCGCGCCACCAGCTATGCCGCCGCAGGCGAGGTGCGGGGCGCGCGCGTCTGGCCGCTCTACCGCATCGACAGCCATGCCCGCGTTGTGGCGTTGGGCCAGCTGCATGCACTCCATCACGACCACTTCTTCGTAGAGCTGCTGCAGGAAAACCCGGTGCTCCTGCATCCGCCGATGCAGCTGGGCGTGTTCGAGTCGCTGCCCTGGTTTCTGGATGACCAACGCCCGCAGGGATTTCTCGGGCACAATCTGGCACGTCGCGTCTCCGGACCGTTGCGGCTCCCTGAAAATCTCACGCTGTGGTCGCCCGGTGACACACTCGTCGCGCTGCTGTCCGATGGTCACGACCAGCTCGGCGACCTGCTTGTTGGCGAGCATGCGCTGGCGCGCGCACTGCCGTCGATCGACCAGCCCGAGTGCATCGACATCCAAGCGCGCCCGCAGGCATATCTCAAGCACGCCGATGCCGCACTGCGCGGCGAGGACGTCGGCTCGTCCGCTGCAGGGGAACAGCCGAAGTTCACTGCCGTGCTGCGCGAACACGGCGGGTATCGTCCGGTCATTGTGAAGTTCTCCGACCGGATCGATCAGCCGGCCGGGCGGCGCTGGGCGGACCTGCTGCAGATGGAGTACCTGGCCAACCAGGTGCTACTTGCCGGTGGCATCGCAGCCGCAACGACGCAGCGGCTGGAGGCCGGCGAGCGCGTCTTTCTCGAATCCACGCGCTTCGATCGCACCCCGACGCTGGGCCGCCACGGCTTTGTCTCGTTGATGGCGATCTTTACCGCGTTCTATGGGCAGTCGGAGGTCGGCACATGGCGCGCGCTTGCGCCGCTGCTCAAACGCGATGGTTGGCTGAGTGCGGAAGATGCCGAGCGTCTTGAGGTGATCAGCTGGTTCGGCGTGCTCATCGGCAACACCGACATGCATCTGGGCAACGCAGCGCTGATTCTTGCCGACACGTTGCCGCTGCGGCTCGCGCCGGTGTACGACATGTTGCCGATGGCGCTGCGGCCGGCATCCAGTGGCGAAATCGTGCCAAGGGACATCGAGAGTCCACCACCCACGGTCGGTCAATTTGCACAATGGCGACGCGCCGCAGCGATGGCCGAACAGTTCTGGCAGCGCTCCATCGACGACGCGGCCTTGAGCGATCAGATGCGCGGCATCGCCACCCGCGCGTTGGCAAGCTTGCGCCGAACCGCATCGCGTCTTGCCTGATCGCATTGCCGCACGCCACGGCAACGGTGCCGTGGCGTGTCCGCAGCAATGACCCTCACTCAGAACGTGAACACATACTCCGCCGCCACTTCGCGGCCGATCGGGTTGAACAAGGTGGTGTTGTAGAAGCCGTAGCCGTAGAAGCGCTCCTTGTTCTCGTAGCCCACTTCGTTGAACACGTTGTTGATGTAGAAATTGAGCTTGGCGTGATCGGTGATCCGGTAGCCGGTGCTGAGGTTCCAGTAGATCGCCGGGCCCACGCGGCCGAAGTAACGCTTGCTGGTCTGGCCCAGATTCACGTTGCCGGTATCGGTGACCAGACACTGGTCCGAAGCGCTGGGCTGGTAGCCATCGTCGAAGCGTGCGCAGGTGCCCCAGTTGACCGCACGCATCGAGCCGAGGCGGCGGAAGAACACGGTCCAGTCCCAGGCGCCGCCGTTGTCCCAGTGCACGCTGCCGCGCACCCGGCTGCGCACGCGCTCGTCGCGTCGGTTTTCGTCGCTGTCGGTGCGGTAGATCTGTTCGCGGTAGGCGATCAGGGTGTTGTAGTCCAGCGACAGCTGGAAGTTGCCCCAATCGGCGGTGGCAAGCCGATACTTCAACGACGCATCGATGCCGGAGGTTTCCATCTGCGCCAGGTTGATCGGGCCGCGCTCGATGGCGGCGATGGTGCCGTCGGCATTGCGCGCCACGCGTGAGGTGATGGTGTCGCAATAGCCTGCCCCGCCGGGATTGTTCCAGGCGCCGCCGCTGATGGTGGTGCCGGTACGGCAACCGGCTTCGGCCGACAGGATCTCGTCGCGATCCAGATCCTTGATCATGTCCTCCAGTTGGATGCGGTAATAGTCCACGCTCAGCGACAGGCCTTGCACGATGTCCCACACCACGCCGCCGGTGAACGAGCGGCCGGTTTCCGAGCGCAGATCCGGAGTGCCGCGCCGGTTCACGTCCACGGTGTAGAAGATGTTGCTGTTCTCGTCGTTGCAGCCGCCGGTCTGATACGCACCGGAGGTGATGCAACGGTACTGATCGATCACCGTCTGATTGGTGGAACTGGGCTCGCCCAGCACGTAGTGCATGTCCGGCGCGCGGAAGCTGGTGGCCAGGGTGCTGCGCACCAGCAGGCTCTCCACCGGCCGCCATTCCAGCCCTGCGCTCCAGGTGGTATCGCTCTGCTCGCCCACTTCGGTCTGGATCGCTGCGGACGAGCGATAGTTGCTGTAGCGGTCATAGCGGCCGGCGATATTGGCGCTGAGTGTGGACAGCAGCGGGATCTGGAATTCCAGCCCAGCCGAACTGCGCAGGCGTTCGCCACCGCCGCTGTCGACCACATCCACCGGATAGCAGGTATTGGCGCAGGGATCGGGGGAGAGTTGATAACCCTGCTTGGCGACTTCGGCCACGGTGGCGAAGCGGATCGGCCCGGCCCAGCCCTGCACCACGTCGCCGCTGAGGCTGAAAATGGCCTGATTCACCCACGAATACGCCGAGTTGTGCGACTTGGCGACAAGCTCGTCGTACTCGTTACCGGACAACGGCGTGTACCAACGCGCCTCGTTCACCGCGCGGATCGGATTACCGGCGGCGCCGGTGCCGAGCGCGCTGCCGAGAAAGTAATCGGTGGCGCGTGCGGTATCCACGGTGCGGATGTATTCGTCCACGGTGTAGCGCGAGCGCCCGACGTTGAACTCCCAATCGAAGCGGTCGGCCCAGACCCCGCGCAGGCCCGCGCCCAGATCCCAGGACTGTTCCTTGTTGTAGTTGGCCAGCCGGTCCCAGCCACCGGCCTCGCGGCGGGTGAGCTGGCGGATGGCATTCAACTGCCGGCCGGTGCGTGCGTCCTGGAACGGCCCCAGCAATACATACGGTGGGTCGTAGGTCCAGCGCCCGATGCTGCGGTTGGCCGACAGCGTGGCCCAGGCCTCGGTCGCCTCGCCGAACTTCCAGGTGCCGTACAGATAGGCCGAATAGTCCTCACTGCCGGTGACCAGCCCCCAATCGCCGTAATCGCGTGCCATCCCGCAGTAGCTGCCCGCATCGGTGAGTACGCCGGTGTTCTGGTTGTAGCTCAGCCGTTGGCCGTCGATGAACTCGCCGCCGAAGCGCGCGCAGGTGCCGGCCGGCGGCGCCAGGCGTTCGTTGGTCGTGGCGTCGACCAGGCTCAGACCGGTGAACGGATTGAAGCCATAACGGCGGTTCTGGCCGGTCCAGTTGGAGTAGGACATATCGTCCGAATCATCCATCTTCGGGCGATCGCGCCCGCTCAGCGGGTCCCGCCGGGTGGCCTGCACGGCGTAGGTCACGCTCCAGTTGTCACCGGTGCGCCCGCCGGCCCAGGAGGCGTCGAAACTGTCGCGCCCGCCCTCGGTGGCGGTGCCGCCGCGCAGGCGGAACTGGTCGCCCTGGTAGTCGCGCTTGAGGATCACGTTGATCACGCCGGCCACCGCGTCCGAACCGTAGATCGCCGAAGCGCCGCCGGTGAGGATGTCGATGCGCTCCACTGCGGCGGCGGGGATGTTGCTGTAGTTGGAGAAGTTGCTTTCGCCGCCGTAGGGCAGCGGGTAATCGGCCACCCGGCGGCTGTTGACCAGCAGCAGCGTGCGGCCCGGTCCCAGGTCGCGCAGGTTGATCGGCGAGGCGTTGGGCGTGTGCGAGCCCCACTGCGTGTCGGCTTCCACCGAGCCCTGCTGGTTCATGCTGTTGAGCACGTCGTAGACGGTGGCGAAGCCTTCCTGCTGGATCTGCTGCGCGGTGATGGTGACCACCGGCTGCGCACCTTCGACCTGCGCGCGCTTGATGCGCGAGCCGGTGACGCTGACCGCATCCAGGGTGGACGTGGCGCGTGGCGAATCCGGCTCGGCTTGCTGGGCCAGGAGCGGCGGCGCAGTGGCGGCCGTCAGTGCAAGGGACAAGGAAATGGACAAGGCAAGGCGATGACTGCGGCAGTTCATAAAATCCCCCGGGAGAAGCCGGACGCGGCCGGCGTGGCGATGCACTGCAACGACGCCTGCCGGCGATGCATGCACCGCCGCCCCTTGTCCGATGGCCCCCCGACCGCTCGGCGCAAACGCCTGCGCAGCGACGCTAGAACTGTGATGACATCGGTGTCAACAGATTGACACGCAAATGTGATGCGTTCCGCGAACTCAGGCGCGACGCCGGACTTCGCACGGTGCGAACCGCACGCCGAGCGAGCGGATTGATGGTCGCGTCCGGCGCGACGTCCGGAGCCCGCCTGGGAGCTTCCGAAGGCGTTGGTGATGCCGCCTCTTCGCGCGCCCGGCGCTGACGAAGCCACGACGCCGGCGTGGCGGTGCGGGCGACAGTCGCCGCGCCTCTGCCGCACGCACCGGCGCCGATTCTCAAGCGGCAATCGCCGCCTGCGCCATCCGTCCAGCGCCCACAAAAAAACCCCGCCTTGCGGCGGGGTCCTTTTTGCTGCGACAGCGTAAGTGGCGTGGATCAGAAATCCATGCCGCCCATGCCGCCCATGCCGCCGCCGGCCGGCATCGCCGGCTCTTCCTTCTTCGGCGCATCGGCCACCATGGCTTCGGTGGTGATCATCAGGCCGGCGATCGAGGCCGCGTTCTGCAGTGCCGAGCGGGTGACCTTGGTCGGGTCCAGGATGCCGAATTCGACCATGTCGCCGAACTCGCCGTTGGCGGCGTTGTAGCCGTAGTTGCCGCTGCCTTCCTTGACCTTGTTCAGGATCACGGACGGCTCTTCACCGGCATTGGCGACGATTTCGCGCAGCGGGGCTTCCATGGCGCGCAGGGCGATCTGGATGCCGTGGGTCTGGTCTTCGTTGGCGCCCTTGAGCTCGCCCACGGCCACCAGCGCACGCACCAGGGCCACGCCGCCGCCCGGGACCACGCCTTCTTCGACGGCTGCACGGGTGGCGTGCAGGGCGTCTTCGACGCGAGCCTTCTTTTCCTTCATTTCGATTTCGGTCGAGGCGCCGACCTTGATCACTGCAACGCCACCGGCCAGCTTGGCCACGCGCTCCTGCAGCTTCTCACGGTCGTAATCGGAGGAGGTGTCCTCGATCTGGGTCTTGATCTGGCCCACGCGCGATTCGATCGCCGCGGTGTCGCCGGCGCCATCGATGATGGTGGTGTTTTCCTTGGAGACCTGCACCTTCTTGGCGCGGCCCAGGTCCTTGATGGTCGCCTTTTCCAGCGCCAGGCCCACTTCCTCGGAGATCACGGTGCCGCCGGTCAGCACGGCCATGTCTTCCAGCATCGCCTTGCGACGGTCGCCGAAGCCCGGTGCCTTGACGGCCACGACCTTGACGATGCCACGGATGGTGTTGACCACCAGGGTCGCCAGCGCTTCGCCTTCGACTTCTTCAGCCACGATCAGCAGCGGCTTGCCGGCCTTGGCCACGCCTTCCAGCACGGGCAGCAGGTCACGCACGTTGGAGATCTTCTTGTCGTGCAGCAGAATGAACGGGTCGTCCAGGTCGGCCGACTGGCTCTGCTGGTTGTTGATGAAGTACGGGGAGAGGTAGCCGCGATCGAATTGCATGCCCTCGACCACGTCCAGCTCGTTTTCCAGGCCCGAGCCTTCTTCGACGGTGATCACGCCTTCCTTGCCGACCTTCTGCATCGCTTCGGCAATGATGTTGCCGATCGACTCGTCCGAGTTGGCCGAGATGGTGCCGACCTGGGCAATCGCCTTGTCGTCGGTGGTGGGCTTGGAGATGTTCTTCAGCTCGACAACCGCAGCCTTCACGGCCTGGTCGATACCGCGCTTGAGGTCCATCGGATTCATGCCGGCGGCCACGGCCTTGGCACCTTCGCGGATCAGGGCCTGGGCCAGCACGGTGGCGGTGGTGGTGCCGTCGCCAGCGTTGTCGTTGGTCTTGGAAGCGACTTCCTTGACCATCTGCGCGCCCATGTTCTCGAACTTGTCGGCCAGTTCGATTTCCTTGGCGACGGAGACGCCGTCCTTGGTGATGGTCGGGGCGCCGAAGCTCTTCTCGAGCACGACGTTGCGGCCCTTCGGGCCCAAGGTGGCCTTCACGGCGTTGGCAAGCACGTTGACGCCACGCACCATGCGGGTACGTGCGTCTTCACCGAAACGAATGTCTTTGGCAGCCATTGGTTGTTACTCCGGGATTTGAGATTGGGGATTGGGGATTGGCTGGAGCGGAATCCGGAGGAGAGGCGGATTGGTGCGGCAAGCCGCGGTGACCAATCCCGAATCTCGACTCCCGAATCCCGCCGGCAACGGCTATCAGCCGATGACGGCCAGGATGTCGTCTTCGCGCAGCACCTTGTACTCGACGCCTTCGGCCTTGTAGCTGCTGCCGGCGTACTGGCCGTAGATGACCTTGTCGCCGACCTTGACCGCCGGGGCGCGCAGGCTGCCGTTGTCCAGCGGCTTGCCGGCGCCAACGGCGACCACTTCACCCTTGGTGGACTTTTCCTTGGCGGAGTCCGGAATCACGATGCCGCCGGCGGAAACTTCGTCGGCTTCGATCGGCTTGACTACAACGCGGTCGTGAAGCGGCTTGATGCTCATTGAGAAAGACCCTCTTAAGTGTTTGATTGGTCTGGAAATTGTCGGCGATGTTAGCACTCGCATATGACGACTGCCAACACAACGCACGGAAAAACCCGACAGAACGGGTGCGGGCCAGAGATTGTGCTGCGCAGGCGGCTTTCAAGGGCCCGAAAGCAAAATTTTTTCGCCTGCCGATGGGGCGGGCCCGGTCTGGCCGCCATCGGCACGCACCGACACGGCTAGGAGGCGAGCAGGCAGAGGCGAGCGAGGACGACAGGCATCGGTGCCGGGTCCGCAGACCAGTGCGTGGGCATGCAATGCACAGCGCACACCTGCCCTGGCGTGCAGCCCATGTTCTGAAATGGAACCAGGGTCCACCTATTGTCATACGCAGGCTCTACAGTCGGCAGCGCATTCCCGATCACAAGGAGCTGTCGATGAGGTTGCCGCTGCGTTCTCTCCCGTTGGCCTGCGCTGCCGTGCTGGCCATTCCCACCGCCCATGCCGCGGTGTTCATCAACGAACTGCATTACGACGACGCGGGCGCCTCCGGCGACAGCGGCGAAGGCGTGGAAGTGGTGGCCACCGCCGGCGAGTCGCTGAGCGGCTACCGCATCCAGCTCTACAACGGCAGCAATCCAGGCGCCGCGACGGTGTACGCCACGACCGCGGTACCGGCCGGCAGCCTGGTGAGTTGCGGCAGTCAGGTCCGTATCGCGGCGGTGAGCTACCCCAGCAACGGCGTGCAGAACGGCCCCAACGACGGCGTGGCGCTGGTCGATCCCAGCGGGCGGCTGGTGCAGTTCCTTAGCTATGAAGGCGCCATCACCGGCAGCGGCGGTGCGGCGGCCGGGGTCGCGAGCCAGAACCTGCCGGTCAGCGAGAGCAATGCCAGCGCGGTGGGCAGTTCCCTGCAGCTCACCGGCACCGGCAGCAGCGCGGCCAACTTCAGCTGGGCCGGCTCGGCGGCGCAGACCTTCGGCGCCTGCAACCGCGGCCAGACCTTCACCGGCAGCGGCGGTGGCGGTACCAGCGGCGCCCCGACGATCACCAGCACCACCCCGACCCAGGGCGCGACCGGCTTCCCGGCGGCCGGCGATCTGGCGGTGGGCTTCAGCGAGGCGGTCACCCTGAGCAGCGGCGCCTTCGCGCTCAGCTGCGCCAGCTCCGGCAACGTGGCACTGACATACCCGACCAGCGGCACCCGCTTCACCCTGTCCACCAACACCGCCCTGGTCGGCGGCGAACGCTGCACCCTGGCCATCACCGCCAGCGCCATCCGCGACGCCAGCGGCCTGAACCCGGCGGCCAACCAGTCCATCGCCTTCACCGTGGCCACCGCCAGCGGCGGCGGTAGCGGCTACTACGCGCGGGTGAACACCGCCAGCGCCAGCCAGCTGCGCTGCTCGCTGCATGCCACCATCAAGGGCCATACGGTCTACCCGTACAGCGGTACCGGCACCAGCACCTGGACCATCCTCGAAATGGCCGACGAGGATCCCAACAACAACGGCCGCATCCTGGATGCCTACCGCAATCGCAGCTATGCCAAGGGCAGCGACCGCGCCGGCACCGGCAGCGGGCTCACCTACAACCGCGAACACACCTGGCCCAACTCGCTGGGCTTCGGCAGCGCCACCGGCGACCGTGGCCTGCCGTACGCGCCCTACACCGACACCCACATGCTGTATCTGACCGACACCGCCTTCAATGCCGACCGCGGCAACAAGCCCTATGCCACCTGCACCAGCAGCTGCGGCGAGCGGGTGACCGAGGTCAACGACGGGAGTGGCGGCGGCAGCGGGCGCTACCCGGGCAATTCCAACTGGGTACGGACGCCCGACGGCAATGGCGGCACCTTCGAGGTGTGGGGCCGGCGCAAGGGCGACATGGCGCGCGCGGTGATGTACATGGCGATCCGCTACGAAGGTGGCACCGATGCAGCCACCGGGCAGTCCGAGCCGGACCTGGAGCTCACCGACGACCGCAGCCGGATCGTGCAGACCTCGGCCTCGCCCGCCTACATGGGCCTGCTGTCCACGCTGTTGGCCTGGCACCAGGCCGACCCACCGGACGATGCCGAACGCGCCCGCAACCAGGTGATCTTCAGCTTCCAGGGCAACCGCAACCCCTTCATCGACCACGCCGAATGGGCCACCAGTAGCCTGTTCACCTCGGCCAGGCCGGCCAGCTGCCAGCTGGCCAACTGAGCAGGACCAGCCCGGCGCCCTGGCGTCGGGCTGGCGCCCTGTGGGCCGCGGATATCGCATGCGCCCTGTTGCTGCGTGCCGGCCCCGTCACTGTCCGCCCGCTGCTGGCGGGCGCGGATGCAATCTGCCGATCCGCGCCCGGCCCGGGCGGGCCCAGGTCGCTGGACGTCAGCGTTTCGCGGTATGCAGAGGCCATCCGGCCACGTCGATGGCGCATGGTGCCCGGCCATGCAGATCGCACGGGCGAAAGCGACGCCGCGTTCCGGAACCTACGGTCGATCCCCCGCAGGCGGGGCATTACACTGCCCGATCCGATGACTGCCTCCTCCCTCCATCTGCTACTGAGCACCTGCCCCGATACCGACAGTGCCGAGCGCATCGCGCATGCGCTGCTGGAGGAGCGGCTGGCCGCCTGCGTCACCCAGCTGCCCGGCGTGCAGTCGCTGTACCGCTGGAACGGGGCGATCGAACGCAGCCAGGAGGTGCAGTTGCTGATCAAGACCTGGGAAGACCGCCTGCCGGACGCCATCGCACGGCTGCAGGCCCTGCATCCGTATGCCCTGCCGGAGGCGGTGGCGGTCCAGGCCAGCGCCGGGTTGCCAGCCTATTTCGACTGGGTCCGGGCCGAAACCCGCTAAGGAATCCTCGACGTCCATGAAGTCCCTGTCCCGCTGCATCGCCCGCTGCACGCTCCTGGCCGCCCCCGTCATCGCCGCCGCGCTCGCGCTGGTTGCGCCTGCCGCGCAGGCGGTCAGCGAGGCCGACCTGCTGCCGGTGGATCAGGCCTTCGCCCTGAGCGCGCAAGCCGACAGCCGCGACCGCATCCAGTTGCAGTGGAAGATCGCGCCTGGCTATTACCTGTATCGCCATCGTATCGGGGTCAAGTCTGGCCAGGGCTTCGCCGCGGGCGAGCTGTCGCTGCCGGAAGGCGAGAGCAAGCACGACGAGTTCTTCGGTCAGGTCCAGACCTACCGCACGCGCTTGCAGGCGACCCTGGCCGGCACCGCCGAGCCATCGACGCAGGATTCGGTGCTGCAGGTGCAGTACCAGGGCTGCGCCGATGCCGGGGTGTGCTACCCGCCGCAACGCCGCGAGATCCGCGTCCGTCTGCCTGCAGCGCCGGGGGACGGCGCCGCCACCGCGCTTGCGGCGCGCCCGCGCGAGAGCCTGGGCGCGCTGGTGCCGCGCGGCCCACGGCTGTTCGGCGCGAACGCCCAAGCGGCCGGCATGGATGCATTGCCGTTGCCTGCCGAGCAGGCATTCCGGTTCGAGGCCATCGTTGGCGATGGCAACAGCCTGTTGCTGCGCTTCACTCCGGCACCGGGCTACTACCTCTACCGCGATCGCACCTCGCTGGCGGTGGAAGGCAGCAACGGGGTCCGTCCCGGCTTGCCGCGCTGGCCGCAGGGCAAGACCCACCGCGATGAACACTTCGGCGATGTCGTGGTGTATTTCGACCAGGCCGAAGTCACCCTCCCGCTGCTGCGCGAGCGTGCCGACCCGACCCCGATGACACTGGTGGCCACCTTCCAGGGCTGCCAGACCGACGGCATCTGTTACCCGCCGATGACCCGCCGCGTGGCGCTGGAACTGCCGTCCGGCACGGTGTCGCCGCCGAACCAGGCGCAGGCCGCCCCCTTGATGATCTCGCCGCTGGCCGCCGGACAGGCGGCGAGCGGCGCGGCACCGGCTCCACGCGCCGACGCCGCGCCCGCCGCGGCATCCGCTGCGGCCGACAATCCGGCGCGCACCCAGCCGCCGCATACCGACAAGGGCTTGCTGGCGATGCTGGCGCTGGCCCTGCTCGGCGGGCTGGTGCTGAACCTGATGCCGTGCGTGCTGCCGATCCTGTCGCTGAAGGTGTTGGGCCTGGCCCACAGCGGCGAGAGCCGCAGCCACGCGCGCAGCCACGCCATCTGGTATTCGCTGGGCGTGCTGGTGTCGTTCGCCGCGATCGGCGGGTTGGTGATCGCGCTGCGCGCGGCCGGGCAGGCGGCTGGCTGGGGCTTCCAGCTGCAGCAGCCCTGGTTCGTGGCCGCCTTGGTCTACCTGATGTTCGCGATCGGCCTGAGCCTGTCGGGCGTGTTCACGCTGGGCAGCAATCTGGGCGGCATCGGCCAGTCTCTGGCCGCGCGCAACGGGCCGCTCGGCGACTTCTTCACCGGCGTGCTGGCCTGTGTGGTCGCCAGCCCGTGCATCGCACCATTCATGGGTACCGCGCTGGCTTATGCATTCACCGCACCCGCGGCGCTGGCGATGCTGGTGTTCCTGGTGCTGGGCCTGGGCCTGGCGCTGCCGTTCCTGCTGATCGGCTTCATTCCCTCGCTGGCGCGGCGCCTGCCCACGCCCGGCGCCTGGATGGAAACGCTCAAGCAGGTACTGGCCTTCCCGATGTATCTCACCGCGATCTGGCTGCTGTGGGTGCTGGGCAAGCAGCGCGGCGTGGACGCGGTGGCGTTGATGCTGGTCGGCGCCACCTTGCTGGCGCTGGGCCTGTGGTGCTTCGAACGCAGCCGCTGGAAGGGCAACCGCCCGGGCCTGAGCCTGGCCGCGGTCATGCTGGTGCTGGCCATCGTGCCGGTGGTCGGGGTCACCCGCCTGCGCCTGCCCGCGGCCACCGCCGCCAGCGAAGGAGTGGTCGCCTTTTCGCCGCAGCTGCTGGATCGCCTGCGTGCCGACAACCGCGTGGTGTTCGTCAACATGACCGCCGACTGGTGCGTGACCTGCAAGGCCAACGAGAAGAACGTGCTGAGCAGCGCCGAATTCCGCGACGCCTTGCGCCGGGTGGATGCGGTGTACATGAAGGGCGATTGGACCAATGTGGATCCGGCCATCAGCACCTTCCTGGACCAGCACCAGGCGGTAGGCGTGCCGCTGTACGTGGTCTATGGCCCCGGCGCCCCGCCGGCGATCCTGCCGACCGTGCTGACCGGCGCGATCACCGAGGATGCGCTGCTGCGCGCGGCGCGCTGAGCCCGGCGGCGCTGTTGCGCCGGCAGCGACGACCTTGAGTTGTGCCGTCGAGATGATCCGCGCAACGTGGATGCCGTTGTCGTCGGAAGCCTGCGCGCCGCCGCATGTCGACGACCATCATCCGGCGCCAGCCGGCCCTCAATTCATTCACTCGGCTGCATCCGAATATTCAGAGCGGCTAACAAAACTACTGCGCCGCCGTCAGGCGGGCGCGGCCGGTGCTCGGAATCCTCATGTACCAGACGTACACTCCGGTTCCTCCGCGCCGTCCACACCCACCTGACGACCGCTCGCTACGTTCTGTTAGCCGCTCTTGAACTTCTGTATAAAGGCCCGCAGTGCGAAGCGCGTTTCTCAAAAGCGCATTTCTCAACAATATTCACTGCGCGACCATCACGCGATCTTCGACTTTATGCTGTCGCCCCCCCTTGGCCGATGGCAACATAATGGTCCCCACGTCCACTCGCACCCTTTTCGGTGCAGCGTTGTTTCTTTTCGGCGTCGCAGGCGCCTGTGCAGCAGCTGCGATGCCCGGCATTACGACTGCCGCAGCCACAACGCCGCCTGCAGACCAGTATCTATGGCTGGAAGACATCACCGGTACGAAAGCACTCGACTGGGTGGAGCAACAAGATGCACGCACCGAGAAACAACTGGCCGATACCGCCGACTTCAAACAGCTGGAAACGCGCATCCGTGAAGTCATGGACTCGGATGCGAAAATTCCTGATGTACAGAAGATCGGTAACAGCTACTACAACTTCTGGCAGGACAAACAGCACAAACGCGGCATATGGCGACGGACCACACCAGCCGAGTACCGCAAGCCTTCGCCGAAATGGGAAACCGTGCTGGACCTGGATGCGCTCAACCAGAGCGAGGGCAAGGATTGGGCATGGCAGCACGAAGACATCGACTGTCTGCGCCCGGCCTATCGCCGTTGCCTGATCACCCTGTCGCGCGGCGGTGCCGATGCTGACGTCACGCGCGAGTTCGACCTGGTCGACAAGCAGTGGGTGCAGGATGGCTTCGTCCGGCCCGAAGCCAAGGGCGAGCTGTCCTGGATCGATCAGGACACCGTCTATGTCAGTACCGACTTCGGCGCTGGCACCACCACCGATTCGGGCTACGCGCGCGTGGTCAAACAGTGGAAACGCGGCACCGCCCTGGACACCGCCACGACCGTCTACGAGGGCAGCCCGCAGGATATGCGCGTGAGGGCCTTCCATGACGACACCCCGGGGTTCGAGCGGGATATCGTGATTCGCGAGTTGGGCATCCGTAACAAGCGTTGGTATCTGCGCGAGCGCAGCGGACGCCTGGTTCAGATCGAGGTGCCGGACTCGGCGAGCAAGCAGTTGCATCGCCAATGGCTCACGCTGGAGTTGCGCGAGCCATGGAGTGTCGACGGCAAGACCTATGCAGCCGGCACACTGCTGGCCACCCGGTTCGACGACTTCATGGCGGGCAAGCGCGCCTTCGAGGTGGTCTTCCAGCCCACCGACACCGCCTCGCTCAGCAGTGCCGTCTGGACCCGCTCGCACCTGGTGCTCAACATCCTCGATGACGTCAAAACGCGGTTGAGCGTGCTGACGCCCGGTGCGCAGGGTTGGAAGCGCAGCGCGTTCGTCGGTGCACCCAGCTTCGGCGCTGCAGAGATCAAGGCGCTGGACGACCTCGACAGCGATGCAGTGTGGCTCACCGTCGCCGACGACCTCACTCCGCCCACACTGTCGCTGGCGCAGATCGGCAAGCAACCGCAGCGCCTGAAAGCACTGCCGGCATTCTTCGACGCCAGCCGGTTTGTCATCGAGCAACACTTCGTCACCAGCAAGGACGGCACCCGCGTCCCGTATTTCCTGGTCCGCCCGAAGGCGCTGGCATTCGATGGCAGCGCACCGACCCAACTCTATGGCTACGGCGGTTTCGAGATCCCGATGCTGCCGTACTACTCCGGCGTCATGGGACGGGCTTGGCTGGAGAAGGGCGGGGTCTTCGCACTGTCCAACATGCGTGGCGGCGGCGAGTACGGCCCGCGGTGGCATCAGGCCGCACTCAAGCAGAACCGGCACAAGGCTTACGAAGACATGGCCGCCATCGCGCAGGACCTGATCGCCCGCAAGGTCACGTCGGCCAGACACCTGGCCGTGCGCGGCGGCAGCAACGGCGGATTGATGGCCGGCAACATGCTGACCCAGTATCCCCAGCTGTTCGGGGCAGTAGTGATCGAAGCGCCACTGCTGGACATGCGGCGCTATAACCATCTGCTGGCCGGTGCATCATGGATGGACGAGTTCGGCAATCCGGACACTGCGGACTGGTCGTTCATCCAGACCTTTTCTCCGTATCACCTGTTCGATCCGAACAAGACCTATCCGCCTACGATCTTCCTGACCTCCACCCGCGACGATCGCGTCCACCCCGGGCATGCACGCAAGATGGCCGCCAGGATGCTGGATGCTGGCAAGGATGTCGTCTTTTACGAAAGCACCGAGGGCGGCCACGCCAACCCCGGCGATAACGCCGCAGCCGCTCACAGCGCCGCGCTGATGTACACCTTCCTGTGGCGAAAGATCGGAAGCGACGCCGCCGCGGCCGAAGGCCGGTAGCGCCCACCGTCGGCGGCGCACCTCGGTGCGGCACCGGGCGTTCGCGCTGCACGCTGCACGCTGCAAGTCCATGCAGCGTGCAGCGTGGGTGGGCACAGCCGCCGCGGCAGGCCGGGCGCGCGATCCCATCGGTCGCCTTACGCTCGCCAGCGGAGAAGCCGAACCTGCTGCCGCCGACACGGCACAGTGACGTGCAGCAAGGGATGATGCTTGGCCAGGCCCTTGCACTTCGCCCTACCACCACCGGGATCGGCACCTGTCGTGCACTCGGGGGCACACGATCGGCGAGTTTGAGCGGCATGGCGGCCACCCAGCGATGCGGATTGCCGCGGCGTGCATGCCGGGCCTCCGGCCCAGGACATGTCCGCCGTTACCGGCAGTGTCCACCGCCACCGGCAATTGCCGCAGATTCAAACGTTAGTTTAAAACAAGCATAACTTCTGCTATCTGGACAGCATCGCCAGCATCGCGCAGACTTCCGGCCTGTCCACTCCGCCGGATCCCATGGCCCACCTGCTGCTGTTGCACGGACCCAACCTCAATCTGCTCGGCACTCGCGAGCCGGAGGTGTACGGGCGCACCACGCTGGCACAGATCGACGCGGCCCTGGTGGATCGCGCGCAGGCGGCCGGACACAGCCTGACCTGCCTGCAGTCCAACGCCGAACATGTGCTGGTGGAACGCCTGCATGCCGCCCGCGAGGACGGCACCGCCTATGTCCTGATCAACCCGGCCGCCTTCACTCACACCTCGGTGGCGCTGCGCGACGCGCTGCTGGGGGTGGGCCTGCCGTTCGTGGAGATCCACCTGTCCAACCCGCATGCGCGCGAGCCGTTCCGCCATCACAGCTATTTCAGCGACAAGGCCGATGGCGTGATCTGCGGTTTCGGCGCCGACAGCTACCGGCTGGCGCTGGAAGCGGTGATCGCGCGCCTGGAGCGCGACGCATGACCTTCCCCCCAGCCGCGCCGGCCCACCCGTCGGCGATTTGACCCCATTGCGCCGGTTCCGCCGGCACCGTCCACCGATTCACTCAAGAGGCCCTCATGGATCTCCGCAAAATCAAGAAACTGATCGACCTGCTCGAAGAATCCAATCTCGCCGAAATCGAGATCAAGGAAGGCGAAGAAAGCGTGCGCCTGGCACGCGTGCCCAAGGGCGCCCAGGTGATGGGTGCCCCGGTGCAGCACTACGCCCCCGCGCCTGCCGCAGCGGCACCGGCGGCGGCCAGCATGCCGATGCAGTCGCCCACCGAAGCCTCCACCGGGGGTGCCAAGCAGGGCGCGGCGCTGCCGGAAGGCCACGTGCTGCGCGCGCCGATGGTCGGCACCTTCTACACCTCCCCGGCGCCGGACAAGCCGGCCTTCGTCAGCGTCGGTCAGCAGGTCAAGGCCGGCGAAACGCTGGCGATCATCGAGGCGATGAAGATGTTCAACCCGATCGAAGCCGACATCGCCGGCACCATCGTGGCCATCCTCGGCGAGACCGGCCAGCCGGTGGAATTCGATCAGCCCTTGTTTGTGATTGGCTGATTTGCCGGGACCCGGGACTCGGGACCCGGGACCCGGAAGAGCAAGGACAGCGGTGAAAACTGCAGCCGGTTGCTTTTTCGGGTCCCGGGTCCCGGGTCCCGGGTCCCGAACACCCCTTGTGTTCGGAATCCCATCCCATGCTCGATAAAGTCGTCATCGCCAACCGCGGCGAAATCGCGCTGCGCATCCTGCGCGCGTGTCATACGCTCGGCATCCGCACGGTCGCGGTGCATTCCACGGTCGACCGCAACCTCAAGCACGTGGCCATGGCCGACGAGTCGGTGTGCATCGGCCCTGCTGCGTCCAGCGACAGCTATCTCAATATCCCGGCGCTGATCGCCGCGGCCGAGGTCACCGATGCCCAGGCCATCCATCCTGGCTACGGCTTTTTGTCGGAGAACGCCGACTTCGCCGAACGGGTGGAAGAATCGGGCTTCATCTTCATCGGCCCCAAGGCCGACACCATTCGCCTGATGGGCGACAAGGTCGAAGCGATCCGTGCGATGAAGGCCGCCGGCGTGCCGTGCGTGCCGGGCTCGGGCGGCCCGTTGGGCGATGACATCGTCGCCAACACCAAGATCGCGCGCGAGATCGGTTACCCGGTGATCATCAAGGCCGCCGGCGGCGGCGGCGGGCGCGGCATGCGCGTGGTGCACTCGGAAGCCGCGCTCAAGGCCGCGATCGAGACCACCAAGTCCGAAGCCAAGGCCGCCTTCAGCAACGATCAGGTCTACATGGAGAAGTTCCTGGAGAATCCGCGTCACGTGGAGATCCAGGTGCTGGCCGACGGCCAGGGCGGTGCGATCCACCTGGGCGAACGCGATTGCTCGATGCAGCGCCGTCACCAGAAGGTGGCGGAAGAAGCGCCGGCACCGGGCATCACCGAAGAACTGCGCAACGAGATCGGCAAGGTCTGCGTGGATGCCTGCATCCGCATCGGCTACCGCGGCGCGGGCACCTTCGAGTTCCTGTTCGAGAACGGGCGGTTCTACTTCATCGAAATGAACACCCGCATCCAGGTGGAACACCCGGTCACCGAGCGCATCACCGGTATCGATCTGGTGTGCGAACAGCTGCGTATCGCCGCTGGCCACAAGCTCAGCATCAAGCAGAGCGACATCGTATTGCGCGGTCACGCGATCGAGTGCCGCATCAATGCCGAGGACCCGGAAACCTTCATGCCCAACCCGGGCCTGATCACCGCCTTCCATCCGCCGGGTGGCCCGGGCGTGCGCGTGGATACGCATATCTACGCCGGCTACAAGGTACCGCCGAACTACGACTCGATGATCGGCAAGCTGATCGTGCACGGCCCGGACCGCGAGACCGCGATCGCACGCATGCGCGTGGCGCTGAGCGAGATGGTGGTGGACGGCATCAAGACCAATATCCCGCTGCAGCAGCGCATCATGCGCGACAAGGGCTTCCAGGCCGGTGGGCAGAACATCCACTACCTGGAAAAGCGCCTGGCCGAGCGCAAGAACAAGTCGATTGCGTTGACCTGATCGCCGGCGCCAAGGCACCGATGAAACGCCCGGGAAACCGGGCTTTTCATTGCTCCGGGTGCAGCGCGCTGGCACTGTGTCGCGCCATCGGCCCTGCAAGCCAGCCGCTCCATGCGTAGGAGTTCGAGGATCTGCAGGCCTTGGTCGTCTGCACACGTGAGAACGGCGGAGCTGCAGCCGCACCTATCCGCCGTTGCCGCCTGCGCTACCGGATGCGCAGCGGCGGCGCGCCTATCGCCGCGCGAGGCACTGCATCGTTCAAGGCCGCGACGCAGGCGCCTGCTGGCTGCCCGGCACCGGCACGATGCCGCTGGACGAGGACGGATCGACCACGGTCATGGTTTCGGTAGAGCCGTCCGGCCAGACCACCTGGAAGGTGGAGCCGGCCGGCAGGGTGGAGAACGGCATCGCGCTGCCGGCGCGGTACACCGCCGCCACCTGGCTGGCGCCATGCCGGCGCTGCTGTTCGTCGGCACCCACGGTCGTCGACCTGACCGACAACGGCTGGTAACGGTGATCGGCGGTATCGATCATCACGATGCCCACCGCCGCGGCCGAATACGCCACGAACAAGACCACCCACAACCAGAACTTGGCGCCGTGCGCCCATCGACGGTAATTCATGACTGCGCTCCCGGCTCGGATACCAATGCATCGACCATCTCATCCACCCTGTCTGCTCCCTGCCGCGGTATCGCGGCATCGAATACAAACGACACGAAATCCTGCGCGCCTGCGCGCGAGCAGATGCCCGCATTGGCGCAATAACTGGTGACCAGCGTGCTCTCGGCACTGCAATCCAGGCCCAGCCGGCACGCAGCCACCTGCCAGGCCAGTTCGGCGAACTGGTCGCCGGCCACATAGCCTTCCAGACTGTCGTCGCCGCTGGCGCGCGCGCCCATCGCCGGAGCCAGTGCCAGATAGGCCTCCGGATCGCGCGAGGCCAGCACGCGCTGCACCAGCGCACGCTTGTACGCCGCGCTGGCCTGCAGCGGCTCGCCCAGCGCCAGCAAGCCGGCCTCCGCTGCCAGGCTGCCGGCGCGCGCGGCGCGCAGACGCTGCTGCGCCACCAGGCGTGGGCTGAGCCCATCGTGCGGAGCGAAACCCGCACACCGCTGCGCCACCCGCTCGCGCGCTGCGTGCATGGCGGCCACACCCGGCGTGGCCTGCGCGGCGATCCATTCGCTGTCGGCGGCATAACCGGCCGGGCTGGCCGCGTAGGGCGCGCAGTAATCGTAGACACGACTCAAGCGCCATCCGGCCTGCGCATCGCCGGCGCGCAGCTGCTGCTGCAATTGCTGCGCATAACGATACAGATCCGGTTGCGCGTCCACCGCATCGCGATACGGCAATTGCAAGGCGATTCCACGTTCCGCACGGGCGCGGGCATTCCCTGGCCGCCCGGCTGCCGGCTGCGCCGCGTCGGCCCCGGTGGCGGCGACCGTAGCGACCGCGGCCGCCGGTTGCGCACGCACGTGCCACCACGCGGCCAGCGCGAGCGCGACGGCAGCGGGCAATAGCCAAAGATGGCGGGCGCGAACGAACGGCATGACCAGCGACACCTCTGCTGCAGGAACGCCTGCAGCGATGGCGCGGAGTCTAGCACCCGGCTGCCTGTGAGGCCGCGGGCAAACGGGCGCGACCATTGGCGCAGATGTTCGACGAACGTGGCCGCCCTACGTGGGCGCAATCGAAAAAAACCGCGTGCGGGAAGCGCTATCGTCCGTGTGCGCTGCGCCGCGCAGGCCGCGCGCATGGCGATCGGTGTTCGGATCCGGATCATCTGAATGGCCTTCCCCAGCTGCCGTTGCTGCGCGGCATGCAGCTCGCACGAGTCACGGGGTTCGCTGCAGGCAACGTGGCATGGATCCGATGGGTTGGACGCCTGCTGCACTGCATTGCTCTGCGTCGCCGCTTCGAGACCCGGCACGCCACCGCGGACACGTATCCGCCAATCGATCAGCGCAACGCGCATCGCATGCCGGACAGATCGAAGTGGCCATCCACGACCGCCCCGCACTGTTCCGTCATGGCCCTCGAGCGGCAACCGGCACGCGACGCGAGGCCGTGGTGCGCAGCGCGAAACGAGGGCTGCGCGACGCCGGCTTGGTAGGATGCACGCTTCGAATTCACCGACCGCCACGATGCCGTTTCTTGAACTGACCCTGCCCTGCTCCGATGCCACCCAGCCCCGTTTCCAGAATGCGCTGGACGATGTCGGCGCGCTGGCGGTGACCCTGCTCGACGCCGATGCCGACACCAGCAACGAGCGCGCCATCCTCGAGCCGGGCGTGGGCGAAACGCCGCTGTGGAACACCCTGGTGCTGACCGCGCTGTTCGATGGCGACAGCGATGCGCTGGTGCTGCTGGCCGCACTGGAAGCCTTCGACCCCGGGCTGGACTGGAGCCAGGTCGCCTTCCGCATGGTCGAGGACAGCGATTGGGAACGCGCCTGGATGGATCAGTTCCAACCGATGCAATTCGGCGCGCGTACCTTCATCGTGCCCTGGAACCACGCACTGCCTGCCGCCGCCGACACCGCCGACGCCGCGGTGGTGCGGCTGGATCCGGGCCTGGCGTTCGGCTCCGGAACCCACCCGACCACCGCGCTGTGCCTGCGCTGGCTGGACCGCCTGGCGACCGACGGCCAACTGCAGGGGCGCAGCGTGCTCGATTTCGGCTGCGGCTCGGGCATTCTCGCCGTGGCCGCTTTGAAACTGGGCGCGGCCACGGCGGTCGGCGTCGACAACGATCCGCAGGCGCTGCTGGCCAGTGCCGACAATGCCGAGCGTAATGCGGTGCAGGCGCAGTTGGCGGTGTACCTGCCCCAGGACGAGCCGGCGCAGACCTACCCGGTGGTGGTGGCCAACATCCTGGCATCGGCGCTGGACGCGCTGGCCGAGACCTTGGCCGCCCGCGTTGCGCCGGGTGGCCGGATCGCGCTGTCAGGCATCCTGCATGGGCAGGAAGACGAATTGCTGCAGCGCTACGCGCCCTGGTTCGAGCAATTGCAGTGCGAGCGCGAAGAAGACTGGATGCGGATCGAGGGCGTGCGTCGCCGCTGAGCCGCCGGCCGGTCAATGCGGCGGACGGCCGGTGCGGATCTGTGCCGTGGTCACCGCGTCGGTCACGCTGATCGCGCGCAGCAGGGTCACCGGCTGCCAGCCGTCGCGCTGCAATGCCGCGCTGCGCCAGCGCCCGGCGTGCCGGCCTGCGTGAACCCGCAACGCACACTCGACCACCAGCAACAGCAGCCAGGCAGCGGGCGTCCATGCCTGGGCGCCGGCCAGTGCAACGCCCGCGGCCCCTGTAACAGGCGGCAGGGCAGCCCACAGCAGCGGCCAGTGCCGGTAATGCATTGCCCAGGCGCGCGGCGCCAGCACGGCCCACCAATGCACGCCGTCGGCGACTGCGGTCCAGGCTTGGCCTCGCCGCCAGACCTGGTAACGCGCGGCGCCGGTGAAGCGCGCGACCGCGGGGTCCAGCGGCGAATCGGCAGGCCATGGCGCCGTTGGCGGCGGCCACTGGGGGGCCGTGCGGCGCGGTTCCGGGGCGGCAGGCTCGACCATGAACATCCTCCTTGAGTTCGGCGTGATCGCATCGTCATCGACGCGAAGACAGTATCGCAAACATAGCGCGATATGAAAGACATACGAACTATCGCCGAGTGCTACTAGGGCTATATCTCCCGGCCCTGTCCGTTTCCTGTCCCGGTGCCGTGTGAGCAAGCTGTACGAACGAGTACGCGAAGCCCGCAGCTTCACCAAGCTGACCCAGGAAGCCCTGGCCGGCGAGCTCGGTGTCACCCGTAGCGCGGTCGCACAATGGGAGATGGCCGAAGGCACCGCGCCCTCGGTTGAGAACCTGATCGGGCTGGCCAAGCGCAGCGGCATGGCCTTCGAATACCTGGCCACCGGCCGCGGTGATCGCGTGTTCGGCCCACCGGTGTCGGCCATTGCCGAGGATCCGGCCCACTATCGCCGCCTGGACGACCAGCAGCGCATGCTGCTGGTCCGCTTCGACACGCTGACGCCGCGGCAGCGCAGCGGGCTGTTGGATCTGCTGCTGGCAGACGGGAAGACGCGACGCAGGCGTTGAGGTTCGGGAGTCGGGCGTCGCGAGTCGGAGGCGATGCCGCTGTAGCCTGGGCTGCATAGAGGATGCAGGCCCTGCGTTCGCCCGCTGGCGCGCACGTGGTTGAATAGAGGCCTTCCCGCTGCACGCCTGCCGATGTCCGAGACTCCGCCACCGCGCCGCCCCCTGGCCACGTTCCTGCGTGCCTCGCCCGCCGCCCCAACGCTGGTCCCGACGCCGGTGGTTCCGCCTGCCGAGCCGCCGGAGCAGACCTTGCCGGTGCCGCCATCCGAACTGCCGCCAGCGCCCGCGCACGAGCCGGTCCCGCCCCCTGTGCTGCCGCTGGTGCCGACGCCCGGCACCGCCCACCTGGAGGCCCGGTTCGACGATCGGCAACACCTGTCCGCGCCGGAAGCCGACAACACCGACCCGGCCGGCATGCCGGGGGTCGTTTCGGTCGCCGCCTCGCCCCCGGCTGCGCTTGCGGACGTGCACGCCGCTGCAGCGTCGCCGTCGGCCGAGACGTCGCCCTCTGCCAGCCTGCACGGCGTCACGCCGCCGGCGCCCATGAGCGGCCGCGCCATCCCCACGGCCGCGGACGCCAGCCTTGCGGACGGCGCAGCCGCCTCCGACGCGGCGCTGCCGGGCGGCCAGACGGCCTCCACCCGGGCTCCCGTTGCCGCGCCGCTGCCCCTGCCCGCCCCCGCGGCTCCGACGTTCGCACGGCGTGGGCTTGGTCGTCCGCGGCTGCGTGCCAGCGGACGGCAGTGGGCCATGCTGCTCGGATTGGCAGCCGCACTGGGACTACAGATCGTCATCGCCGACCGTGCCCGCCTGGCCGGCGATGCGCGCTGGCGCCCGCTGGCGAGCGCGGCCTGCGCAGTGATGCGCTGCAGCCTGCCGGCCTGGCGCGAGCCGGCGGCGCTGACCTTGCTCAACCGCGATGTGCGCCCGCTGCACGGCATGCCCGGCGTGTTGCAGATCCAGGCCAGCTTTCGCAACGACGCCCGTTGGGCACAGGCCTGGCCATGGCTGCAGCTGTCGCTGTCCGATGCCGATGGCCGGGTGATCGGTACCCGCGTACTGGCACCGCAGGACTACCTGGGCCAGGTGCCGCCTGGACAGGACACGCTTGCCCCGGGTCAGGCGGTGCAGGTGGCGTTCGCGGTCCGCGAGCCCGCCGCGAGTACGGCCGCCTTCAGTTTCGACTTCCGCTAGCCGGACCGGACCTGCACGGCTCGCCACACGGGCGTGGCGAGCGATGAGGTCACGCGCTAGACTCACTCCCCCTCGCCGGCCACGCGTCCCGGCTTCGTGACACTGGGAACTTTCGTTGAACGCAGCCTCCTCCCGTCCTGACAGCAGTCGTGGCGTCCCGAAGTCGCCCCTGCGCGAACACGTGGCGCAGTCCGTGCGCCGTTATCTGCGCGACCTGGACGGCAGCGATGCGGACGATGTCTACGAGATCGTGCTGCGCGAAATGGAGATCCCGTTGTTCGTCGAAGTGCTCAACCACTGCGAAGGCAATCAGAGCCGTGCAGCGGCGATGCTGGGGATCCACCGGGCGACCTTGCGCAAGAAGCTGAAAGAATACGGGTTGAGTTGAGGCTCGGGACCCGGGACCCGGGACCCGGGACCCGGGACCCGGGACCCGCAAGAGCATGCGTGCTGCTAGGTCTAATTCAAGTGTTTCGGCAGCCGCGCAATACCGCTCCGCTGTTTCAGAACCGCAGTGTGCGAAGCGCCTGCTGCGCACGTCTGCTTGAAGCTCGCGATCACCCCGAGGTCCCGGGTCCCGGGTCCCGGGTCCCGCTTCCCGCTTCCCGCTTCCCACTCCACCTCACGCCCAGCCGTAACGGATCAGGTGGAAGAACACCGGCGCGGCAAAGCACACCGAGTCCAGGCGGTCGAGCACGCCACCGTGGCCTTCGATCATGTGGCCCCAGTCCTTGATGCCGCGATCGCGCTTGATCGCCGACATCACCAACCCGCCGAAGAAGCCCATCAGATTGGCCACCAGCGCCAGCCCGAACGCATGCCAGGGTGCGAACGGAGTGATCCACCACAGTGCCATCCCGAGCAGGCTGGCCGACAGCACGCCGCCGATGAAGCCTTCCACCGTTTTGGAGGGCGAGAGCTTCGGCGCGATCAGGTGGCGGCCGGCGAGCTTGCCCCAGATGTACTGCAATACGTCCGAGGACTGCACCACGATCACCAGGAACGCGATCAGCAGCAGGTTGCGCCCGGCATAGCCGGGAATCTGCAGGTTCAACAAAGCCGGCACGTGCGAGATGCAGAACACGCAGATCATCAGGCCCCACTGCACCTTGGCAGTGCGCTCCAGGTAGCGCGTGGTATCGCCGCCGATGGTGGCCAGGATCGGCAGCACCAGGAATGCATAGACCGGAATCAGCAGCGTGTACATGCCGTACCAGCCGGTCCACACCAACCCGTACTGCCAGGGCAGCACGATGTAGAACGCCGCCAGCAGCGCGTAATAGTCGCCACGCCGGGTGGGCGTGAGGGTGATGAACTCGCGCAGCGCGAACAACGACACCAGCGCGAACAGCACGACGACGCCGGCGCGGCCGAACACGAACGCGATGCCGACCACCGCCGCCATCACCCACCAGGCGCGAATGCGTGCCACCAGATTGTCCAGTACCGCGCTGGGCCTTGCGCGCGCGCGCCAGCGCAGGGTTTCGGAGATCAGCGTGGCGATCACCAGCACCAAGGCGATCCCGCTGAACAACCACAGCGTCTGCTGATGCATGGACGACTGCTGCAACTGCCCGCTGTACAGATACAGGCTCATGCGCGCGCCTCCAGCTGGTCCGGTGACAACGCCAGCAGCGCCTCACGCGCACGCGCCAGAAATGCGTCCTTGTCTTCGTCGGCATCCAGCCGCAACGGTGCACCGAAGGTGGTGGTGCACAACAGCGGCAGCGGCAGCCACTTGCCCTTGGGCATCACCCGCTTGAGGTTGTCGATCCACACCGGCACGAACTCCAGTTCCGGGCGCTGCCGCGCCAGGTGATACAGCCCGCTCTTGAACGGCAACACGCCTTCGTCGGGATTGCGCGTGCCCTCGGGAAACAGGATCAGCGAATCACCGCCATCCACCGCATCGCACAGGCACTGGATCGGGTCGCGCACGCGCTGCGCCGGGTCGCGCTCGATCAGCACGCCATTGAACACCGCATGGATCAGATAACGCCGCAGCGCAGTGCGTTGCCAGTAATCGGCCGCAGCCACCGGGCGCACTTCATGCCGCAGGCTGGCCGGCAATGACGACCAGATCAGCACGAAATCGCCGTGGCTGGCGTGGTTACCGTAATACACGCGGCGCTCGTTGGATGGCGCGCAACCACGCCACAACGCGCGTGCACCGGTGAGCGTGCGGATGGCGCCGCTGCAAGCGCGTGCGATCAAGCGGGCAATCATGTCTGCTCCAATGTGCGCACGATCGTGCGCAGCCGTAACACCACGGTCAGCACAGCACCGGCCATCAACACCGCCAACGCTGCGATCAGCAGCCACGCCGCAAGACGCGGCTGGCCCGTCCACTGCAGCGGCAAGGCCAGCAAGGCTGCCAGCGACAGCCACTGCATGCGCTGCACGCGGCTCATCGGCCCTTGCCGCGGTTCCGGCGTGCCGCAGGCCAGGCCCAGCATGCGCACATACGCGGTGGCCACGCAGCACAGCGCCGCCGCCCAGCCCAGTTGCGCGGCCCACGGCAGGCCGGCCTGCAAGCCATAGCCCAGGCCCACGCAGACCAGCACGTCGGACAGGCGATCGGGCGCGTCGTTGTAGACCTCGCCGGCACGCGACACCATGCGTGCCTGACGCGCCAGCACGCCATCCATGCGATTGCACCATAACCGCCCCTGCAAGCCGAGCACGGCCAGCAGCAAAGGCCCGGCGCCTTCGCGTGCGGGGGCGCTCAGGCCCACGTAGAACATCAGTGCGGCCAGCGCCGCGAACCCGATGCCCACCCACGACACCCCGTTGGGCGTGGCACCGCGACTGCGCAAGGCCTGTGCCCAGCGCAGCCGTCGCTGCCGTTGCCGTTGCATGCGTTGCATCAGTCACCTCCCCCGCCGCAGCCGCCACAGCCACCACCGCCACCACCGCCATCGCTGCTGCCACCATCACCACCGTCGCCGCCTCCACCACACGTGCTGCCGCTGCCGCCGTCATGGCCGTGCGGGGCACGCAGGCTGTGATAGTCCGCCCATGCGGTGCCTACCAGCACGACGGTGCCATACAGCGCAACCGCTTCGGCGGGATCGCCACCGTTGCGTGCAGCGTCGCGCCGCAGCGCCTGCCGGCATGTCTGCAGGCAGGCATCGCCAGCCAGGGTGCGCCGCACCGGTACCAGCGCAAAGCCGAGGACGAGCGCGCTGGTCAGCACCATCAGGCCCAACAGGTAGCCCACCGGGTGGTTGCCTTGCACCCCGATTACGAGCTTGCAGGCGCCCAGCAGCCACACCAGGGCTACCGGCACGGTGCTGATCAGGCGCAGCCCGGCTGCCGCGCCCCCTGTGAGCCATAACCCCTTGTCGATCAGGCCTTGCTTCAGCGGTGCGGCCTGCGCACGCAATGCGCGCAACGCCAGCAGCGGATCCTCGGTCGTGCGCAGGATCTGCAGCGCCGGCTCGAGTGCGGGCGTCACCGTGGCCTGCGGCTGACACGCCACCCAGCGGTATGCCGGCTCCCTCTCGTCGCGCTGCAGAGACACCGCATCACGCACCAGCAGTTCGGTGCACCACAGGTCGGCCACGCGGTCGGCACCTCCGCTCAGATAGGCCAGCTCGGCGGCCTCCAGTGTCCCGGCCGCGCGGCCGCGCCGCAGCACCCGGCGCAACCAGGCCGCCATCGACCAGGCCACACCGATCAGCGCAATGAACACGCACAGGAACTGAACACCTCGCCATTGCAGCGGCGACACCACCCCGGCACTGGATGCCGCCCCCAGCCATGCCATCACCGCCGCCAGCAGCGTCCAGCCGATCAACGCGCGAGGCAGCTGCCGCGACATGTCCTGGGGCGGCAGGCCGCGCAATGCGCGCAACATGGCCTCGGAGGTGTCGTCAGAGCGCTGCATGCTGACAGCGGGCTGCGGCGGCGCTGGCGGCCAGCACGATGCTGGCGGCTCGCCGAAGTGGGTGCGGTAGCGGTCCAGCGTACGGCGGTACTGCGCCTGGAAGCGCGCGGCGTCTTCCGCGCCCCCGCGCCCAGGCCGATGGTGCAAGCTGGTCTGCAGCACCTGGGGGCAGAACCGCTGCCAGTACTCGCGGGTGTCGGTCAGGTGGGTATGCCAGACCTGATCGACGGGCGGGCTGGGCGTGACATCGTGCGAGTCGGTGCAGGCAAGAAAGCAGAACCGCCGGTATTCCTCCACCAGCCGTTGCGCCTGCGCGGTGCTGCAACGCACCTGGCTGGCCACGCGCTGGACGAAGGCCGGCAGCGCCTGCGCATCGTCGCCGAAGCGGTCATGCTGCAGGCGTTGCCATAGCGCCAGCTGCGCCGGCGTCGCCGCCATTGGCGCGGCGGGAACGGCGTCAGGCCTGTCGGTCATCGCCACACCCGCAACGCCAGCGCTGCAACCAGTGCCAGGGTCTGCACCGCCACGCTCAGCAGTTGCCACCGCAGCAGGCGGCGCATGCCGTTCCAACGGGCAGACCAGTCGCGTGGCGAAGGTGGCGTCGCCACCAGGCCAACCGCATGCAACGCCGCATCCAGCTGTTGCGCGGCGGCGTCTTCGCTGCCGCCACGATGCGCCAGCTGCGCGATCACGCCGTCCAGCAGGTCGGCATCCAGTCCTACCCGAAACGCCCAGTAGCGCTGCAGCATCCCGGCCAGCACGCTGAGCCCATAACTCAACTGGATCAACGGCGGCGCTTCGGCGACGCCGAGCAAGGCAATGGCCGCGGCCAGCAGCAACAACGAGAACCGGTCCAGCATGCCGCCCTGGCGCAGTACCGCGCGCATGGTTGCCAGGGTCATCAGGGAGGTGGTCATGGCGATCTCCGGTCGGGCACGTCCTGGTCGCTGTCATGGCCGCTGCAGGCCGCCGCGATGGCCGCGCGGTGCGCGTGTCCAAGCACGATCGCAGCGCGTACCGCGCGCAGCTGGGCGATGGCGCTGTCCACGTCGGCGGCGCGGCCGCTGCGAACCAGCCAGGTCGCGACGCTGGCCGCGCTACGCGAATAGCCCAGCGCGCAACACACCAGCACCGGTCCGCGCGCACGCGCCGCCGCGATGGCGGCTGCGGCGGTGCGCAGACTGGCAGGTGGCGGTGCCACCAGGTCCAGCATCGCAATCACCTGGTCGTGCGCACGCGCGGCGTGCAGCGACAGCTCGGCGCTGAGATCCACCACGGCTGCGAATGCGGCGCGCTGTGCGGGCAATGGAATGCGGCCCAGCCATACGTCGTCGCAGACCAGGCGTGGCAGCGGGTCGCGGCGCGTCCACAGGCGTGAGTTGCACCATGCGGCCAACAGATACGGCGCATACAACCAGCGCGCGGCAAGACTCAGCTGCCCGTCGCTGCGCTTCTGGAAGCCGAGCGGGCCAAGTGCCGCATAGTTCACTGCGACCAGCCCCAGCGACAGGCTCGGCCACAGCGCCCATAGCCCGGCACCGCCGCTCCAGGCCGCGAGCGCGGCGCTGGCGAGGACGCCGGCCAGGTACGCCGCCGCGAGCTGCCAACGGCGTGCATCGCGGGCCAGCTGCGCCTGCGCGAACGGTGCGGCGATGCGCTCCGGCCATCGCCACACGCATAGCCAGCCCACCGCCAGCCCGGTGGGGATATCCACGAAGTGATGCTGATAGGTCGTCAGTACCGACACCCCGATCAGTGCGAACCAGCCGTGCAGCAGCCAGCGCCAGATGCCAGGCAGATGCTGCGCATAGCGCACCCACAGCACCACCAGCAGCACGATGTGCAACGACGGCGCCTGATTGAACGGCTTGTCGAAGCCCAACAGCACCGCGAACAGCCAGCCGAACACGCCGTCGGTGTCCGGCCGCACGAAGCTGTAGCGCAATGGCCACAGCAGGAAACAGGCCACGCAGATCAGTTGCGCGCCGAGCAGGCGCAGCGCATGCGTGTCCAGTTCGCTCCGGGTACTGCAGACGAAGAACGAGGCGGCGTAGAACAGGTCGATCGACCAGTACGGCACGATGGTCCACGGCCAGAACGGCATGCCATGCTCCCAGTCGAACACCACCGAGGGCACGTCCACCGCGCGCCCGGCCAGCAGATTGGCCAGGCCGTAGCTGAGGAAGAAGAACGGGCCCAGCAACGCCAGCCACAGCGCGGCACGGCCGGTAGGACGCGCGCCTGGCGTCATGCCTGGATCCGCTGCGCCAGCGACACGGTGAAGATGCCGAACGCATCGATACGCTGGGCCACCTTGCGAAAGCCCGCCGCCTCGACCAGGCCGTCCATTTCCTGCTGGCTACGCCGACGCATCACCCAGGCCACGCCATCGCGATGGCTGGTGAGCGCGCGGGCGATGAATTCCAGCTGTGGGTGCCATGGCTGGCCGGTATAGAGCAGATAGCCGCCAGGCTGCACTGCGGCGGCCAGGCCGGCGAGCGAGCGCGCCACCTGGTCGTTGTCGGCAAACAGCTCGTACAGCCCCGACACCACCGCCAGGGTCGGCGCCGGCTGCACCGCGGCCAACGCCGCGGGATCGAACGCATCGCCTTGCTCGAAGCGCGCGATCTCGCCTGCACCCAGCGTCTGGATCAGTGCACTGCCCTGTGTCACGTTGAGTGGGGCGAAGTCGCGCAGCACGATGGCATCGGCACGCTGCGCGCCGCTGCCCAGCGCTTCCAGCACGTAACGGCCATGGCCGGCGGCGACATCCAGCACGCGCACCGGCTGGCCGGCCTGGCGCAGACGGCTGGCGGCATCGCGCAGCAACTCGCCCAGATGCACGCCGCGGATGCGGATACCGCGCCAGCCGATCGCGTCGAGATAATTGCGGTCGATCATGCGACCCAGCGGCCCGCGTCCACGCGCCTGGTTGCGATAGATGTAATCCAGCGTGCTGCCGGAATCGAAGCCGGTCTGCAGGCCGAGCGCGATACCTTCGGAAAGGCTGCCGCCCAGGCGTAGCCCGGCGCGTACGCAGCGCCAGCGCAGGTCCTGCAGGCTATTGCGTTGCGGCGGCCAGGCCAGCCGCTCGGCCTCGTCGAAACTGGGCCCGGCACGATGCGCATCACGCAAGTCGGCACGTACCGGCGGCTGCGCAAAGCGCGCCTGCACAAAGGCGCGGATCGGCGCGAGCGCCAGCGCGCGGTCGCGTTCGCCCAGGGTATCGTGGAAGAAGCCCGGCAGCCAGTGGCGCTGCTTGATCGGCGAACGCAGGTTCTCGTAGAAGCGGTCCTGCGGGCCGCGATGCACCACGAAATCCGCGCCGGACACCAGCAACTGGGTCGGCACGGTGATCGCCTGCGCATCGTCCACCACGCGCGCGGCGGCGGCATACAGACCCAGCAGCACGCGCACCGAGATCGGGCGGGTGATCAGCGGATCGTTGCGGTAGCTCTGCACGCGCTGCGCATCGTGGGTGAGCCACTGCGGTTTGACGTAGCTGTTGACGAAGAAGTTGCCGCGCAGCGCATGCATCAGCTTCAGCCCTGCGCGTGCGAACGGCACGTACAGCTTGACCTTGAACGCCGGTGAGGCCAGCACCAGCGCGCGCAGGGGCGGCGCGTAGTCGTGCACCCAGGTGGCCGCGATCACCGCGCCCACGCTTTGCGCGATCACCACGATGTCCTGCACCGCGATGCCGTGCACGCTGCCCAGGTGCGCGATGAAACTGTCCAGGTCGCGCACCAGCGCCTCGAAGCCGGGCGCATCGCCGCGCGCGCCCGGAGAGCGGCCATTGCCGCGTGCGTCCCAGGCAAAGAATTGCGCGTCGGGCAGGTCCAGCTCTTCGGCCAGATGCATCACCCGCCCGGAGTGCTCATGCCCGCGGTGCAGCAGCACCACCGCCCTGGCAGACGCCACGGCCCCCTGCGTCGGCCAATGCCGATAAAACAACTGCGCGCCATCGAAACTGGCGAACTCACGCTCTACGACATCACGCATGGAATCATCCTGAAAGAGAAGTTGTCTTGGCAACGGCCGAACCGGCACCGGCCAGCCGGAAACAGCCCGGTGCACGCAGCGCGCTCAGCGTGCCGATGCCTCTGCCAGTCCCGCACGCACCCGCCGCCACACGGTGGCCAGGCAGGCCACGCTCAGCGCCAACGCGATCCAGGTGACGGCACCGGCCCCCAGCAGGCCGCAGGCCAGGCCCAGCCCCACCACGCCGATGACGAACGCGCGGTCGCTCTTGCCCATCGGCCCGTCGTAGCGGCGGCTGGCGCCGACCATCAGCCCGAGCACGCCGGCGTATTCGGTCAGTGCGGCCAGCAGCGCAAAGATCCACAACCAATGCGCGCCCACGCCGGGCACGCCGAGCAGGCTCAAGTACAGCGCCGCATCGGCCACCACGTCGCACACTTCGTTGAGGTAGGCACCCAGTTGCGATTGCTGGCCGAACTCGCGCGCGAGCATGCCGTCGATGGCATTGAGGCCCATGCGCAGCAGCATCCACACCGGCAGCAGCAGATACAGCCAGGGCCAGCCGGCGCCGGCGTGATAGACCACCGCCGCGACCAGCAACGACACCGCCGCCGCGGTCAGCGTCACCTGGTTGGCCGTGATGCCGCCGCGGTAGAGCGCGCCCACCATGGGCCGCAGCAGCGCCTGGAAGCGTCCCTTCAGAGCATAGATCGAGGCCATACGGGAATGTTGAGTCCATTCGAGCGCTGGCGCAGCCTACAATATCGGCTGCTCCGCTTCGACATCCCCCACCGATGGCCACTGATTTGCTGCCCGTGCGCCGGGCCCTGCTCTCCGTTTCCGACAAGACCGGCCTGCTCGACCTGGCCCGCGCGCTGGTGGCGCGCAAGGTCGCGCTGCTGTCCACCGGCGGCACCGCCAAGGCGATCCGCGAGGCCGGCCTGCCGGTCCAGGACGTGGCCGATCTCACCGGTTTCCCGGAAATGATGGACGGCCGCGTCAAGACCCTGCATCCGCTGGTGCACGGCGGCCTGCTCGGCCGCGCCGGCACCGATGAAGCGGTGATGGCCGAACACGGCATCGTGCCGATCGACCTGCTGGTGCTGAACCTGTATCCGTTCGAGTCGGTCACGGTCAAGGCCGACTGCACCCTGGCCGAGGCGGTGGAGAACATCGACATCGGCGGCCCGGCGATGCTGCGCAGCGCGGCCAAGAATTTCGCCCGTGTGGCGGTGGCCACCGACCCGGCGCAATACCCCGAGCTGCTGGCCGAGCTGGAGGCCAACGACGGCCAGCTCTCGGCCGCCAAGCGCTTCGCGCTGTCGGTGGCCGCATTCAACCGCGTGGCGCAGTACGACGCGGCCATCAGCAACTACCTCTCGGCGGTGGCCGACAGCGCCGAAGCCGTGCCCACGCGCAGCCCCTTCCCGGCGCAGATCAACTCCAACTTCGTCAAGGTGATGGACCTGCGCTACGGCGAGAACCCGCATCAGGCCGGCGCGTTCTACCGCGACCTGTATCCGGTGCCGGGCACGCTGGCCACCTTCCAGCAGTTGCAGGGCAAGGAACTGAGCTACAACAACCTGGCCGATGCCGATGCGGCGTGGGAATGCGTGCGTCAGTTCGACGCGCCGGCATGCGTGATCGTCAAGCATGCAAATCCCTGTGGCGTGGCGGTGGGTGTGGCCTGCGGCGATGCCTACGAACTGGCCTATGCCACCGATCCCACCAGCGCCTTCGGTGGCATCCTGGCCTTCAATACGCCACTGGATGCGGCCACCGCCAAGGCGATCCTGGATCGCCAGTTCGTCGAAGTGCTGATCGCGCCCGACTACGAGGCCGGCGCGCTCGACTACGCCAGCAAGAAGGCCAACGTGCGCGTACTCAAGATCCCGCACGGCAACGGCTTGAACAACTACGACACCAAGCGGATCGGCTCGGGCCTGCTGATGCAGTCGGCCGACAATCGCGGCATGTCGCTGGGCGAATTGAGCGTGGTGACCCAGCGCGCACCCAGCGAGGCCGAACTGGCCGATCTGCTGTTCGCCTGGCGCGTGGCCAAGTACGTCAAGTCCAACGCGATCGTCTACGCCAAGGACAGCCGCACCATCGGCGTGGGCGCCGGGCAGATGAGCCGCGTGGTCAGCGCCAAGATCGCCGCGCTCAAGGCAGAAGAAGCCAAGCTGACGGTGGCCGGCTCGGTGATGGCTTCCGATGCGTTCTTCCCGTTCCGCGACGGCATCGACGCCGCAGCCGCAGCCGGCATCCAGGCGGTGATCCAGCCTGGCGGCTCGATGCGCGATGGCGAAGTGATCGCCGCCGCCGACGAACACGGCATCGCGATGGTGTTCACCGGCGTGCGCCATTTCCGGCACTGACGGACCGGGATTGGGGATTCGGGAGTGGGGATTGGTGGCACCGCCTCTCGCTCGCTCCGATCCGTGATCCTGCGTTGACCAATCCCTAATCCCGACTCCCAAATCCCGGTACATCCATGAAAATCCTCGTCATCGGCTCCGGCGGCCGCGAACACGCGCTGGCCTGGAAGATCGCCCAATCCGCACGCGTTGGCGAAGTGCTGGTGGCGCCGGGCAATGCCGGCACCGCCAGCGAAGCCAAATGCCGCAATGTCGCGATCAAGGTCGACGATCTGGATGGCCTGCTGGCACTGGCGCAGCGCGAGGCCGTCGCGCTCACCGTGGTCGGCCCGGAAGTGCCGCTGGTGCTGGGTGTGGTCGACCGCTTCCACGCCGCCGGCCTGCGCATCTTCGGGCCCACCGCCAAGGCGGCGCAGCTGGAAGGCAGCAAGGCCTTCGCCAAGGACTTCCTCGCCCGCCACGGCATTCCCACCGCGTATTACGCCGTGCACACCGAGGTGGATGCGGCGCTGGCGTATGTGCGCGAGAAGGGCGCACCGATCGTGGTCAAGGCCGACGGCCTGGCCGCCGGCAAGGGCGTGATCGTGGCGATGACCTTGGCCGAGGCCGAAGACGCGGTACGCGACATGCTCTCGGGCAATGCATTCGGCGATGCCGGCGCACGCGTGGTGATCGAAGAGTTCCTCGATG
Organism: Xanthomonas sp. NCPPB 1067; assembly: GCF_020783795.1. Lineage (NCBI taxonomy): Bacteria > Pseudomonadati > Pseudomonadota > Gammaproteobacteria > Lysobacterales > Lysobacteraceae > Xanthomonas > Xanthomonas sp. NCPPB 1067. The sequence goes on along the minus strand of NZ_JAJGQG010000020.1, from coordinate 37,677 downwards.
GCGAAGAAGCCAGCTTCATCTCCATGGTCGATGGAAAGCACGCCCTGCCGATGGCCACCAGCCAGGACCACAAGCGGGTGGGCGATGGCGACACCGGCCCCAATACCGGCGGTATGGGCGCCTACTCACCGGCCCCGGTGGTGACGCCGGAGGTGCATGCGCGGGTGATGCGCGAAGTGGTCGAGCCCACCGTGCAGGGCATGATCGCCGACGGCGTGCCGTTCACCGGATTTCTGTATGCCGGGCTGATGATTGACGCACAGGGCGCGCCCAAGGTGATCGAATTCAACGTGCGCTTCGGCGACCCGGAAACCCAGCCGGTGATGCTGCGCCTGCAGTCGGACCTGGTGGAGCTGGTTGAAGCGGCCATCGACGGCACACTCGACCGCGTGCAGGCGCAGTGGGATCGGCGCCCGTCGCTGGGTGTGGTGATCGCGGCCAGGCCGTATCCGGAAGCACCGGTGACCGGAGAGGTCATCACCGGCCTGGACGCCGTGCCGGCCAGCGCCAAGGTCTTCCACGCCGGCACCACCTTGAATGCCGACGGCCAGGTGCTCAGCGCCGGCGGCCGCGTGCTGTGTGTGGCCGCGCTCGGCGACAGCGTGCAGGACGCCCAGCGCAGCGCCTATGCCGGCCTGCAGCCGATCCACTGGCCCAACGCCTTCCACCGCAGCGACATCGGCTGGCGTGCGATCGCGCGCGAACGGCAGGCGCAGGGCTAAGCAGTGTCCTTCCCCCGCTGGCGGGGGAAGGTGCCCGAAGGGCGGATGGGGGCAAGCACGGACATCCGCTGCTTGTCGGCCGAACAGAGCAACGGCTCGCTGATGGTCACCGAGCAGGCTGTGTTCAACAGGTTGCAAAGTCGCCAAGCGCGGTAAGCGGCCATGCAGCGGGGCTGCGGCGCAATCGCGCACGCCGCTCCAGTCCGCACCCATGCCGGCTACTGACAAAGGACTAGCCCCTGTCCACACCGGCAGCGTGCGGCTGCGGCAATAATGCCGGTCACGCCTGCCCTTGCCGAGACCGTGGCCGCCACGTCCTTCGAAACCCGCCTCAGCCGCCTGTGGGCCCATGAAAAGGCCAGCTACGGCCTGCGTGTGTTCATCGCGCTGGCGGTGGCGCTGGGCGTGTGCTGGCACCGGCAGCAGCTGACCGCGGTGCCGGCGCTGTTCCTGGGCATCATCGCCAGCGCCATTGCCGAGACCGACGACAACTGGCTGGGCCGCACCAAATCGGTACTGCTGTCGTTGCTCTGCTTCGCAGCCGCCGCCGCGTCGGTCACCGTGCTGTTCCCCTACCCGCTGCCGTTCGTGATCGGCCTGGCCGTGGCGACGTTCTCGCTCACGCTGCTGGGCGCGCTGGGCGAGCGCTATGCCTCGATCGCACAGGCCACGGTGGCCTTGTCGATCTACGCCATGATCGGCATGGACCAACATGGCAGCCACGATCCGCGCATCGCCTGGCAGGGTGCGGCGTTGCTGATGATCGGCGCCGGCTGGTACGGGGTGCTGTCGATCCTGTGGACCATCCTGTTCGCCAATCGCCCGGTGCGCGAGCGGCTGTCGCGGCTGTTCTTCGAGCTAGGCCTGTATCTGCGGCGCAAGGCCGACCTGTTCGAGCCGGTGCGCCAGAGCGACCTGCATGCGCGCCGGCTGGCGCTGGCCGAACAGAACGCCCGCGTGGTGGCCGCGCTCAACGCGGCCAAGACCGCCATCATCAGCCGCTTCGGCCGCTCGGGACGGCCGGGCGTGCAATCGGGGCTGTATTTCCGGCTGTACTACATGGCGCAGGAATTCCACGAGCGCGCCAGCTCCTCGCATTACCCGTACGAAGCGCTGACCGATGCGTTCTTCCATAGCGATGTGCTGTACCGCTGCCAGCGCCTGCTCGCGCTACAGGGCAAGGCCTGCGCCGCGCTGGGCGAGGCGATCCGCCTGCGCCAGCCGTTCGACTACGGCGACAACAGCCGCCTGGCCACCGACGACCTGCGTCAGTCGTTGGACTACCTGCATGCGCGTGCCGATCCCGCGCTGACCCGCCTGCTGGGCGCACTGGAGCTGCTGGTCACCAATCTGCAGAGCATCGAACGGCGCCTGTCCGAAGCGGCGCAGTCCGATTCCACCAGCGACAACCTCGATACCCGGCTGCGCGACTCGTCCCCGCACACCTTGCGCGAAATGGCCGCGCGCCTGGGCCAGCAACTCACCCCCGGCTCGGTGCTGTTCCGGCATGGCCTGCGCATGGCCATCGCGCTGGTGGTGGGTTACGCGGTGATGCTGTCCATCCATGCCGACAACGGCTACTGGATCCTGCTCACCACCGCATTCGTGTGCCGCCCCAACTACGGCGCCACCCGGCGGCGGCTGGTGCAACGCATTGCCGGTACCCTGATCGGCCTGGTCGCCACCTGGGCGCTGATGCAGCTGTTTCCCAGCACGCAAGTGCAGCTGCTGCTCGCCCTGGTGGCCACCCTGGTGTTCTTCATCGCGCGCACCGATCGCTACATGCTGGCCACCGCCGGCATCACGGTGATGGCGCTGTTCTGCTTCAACCTGCTCGGCGATGGCTTCGTGCTGATCTGGCCGCGCCTGATCGACACCGTGATCGGCTGCGCCATCGCCGCAGCGGCCTCGTTCCTGATCCTGCCCGACTGGCAGGGCCGCCGCCTCAACCAGGTGATGGCCACGGTACTGGCCAGCTGCGCGCGTTACCTGGGCCAGGTGCTGGAGCAATATGCCAGCGGCATGCGCGACGATCTGCCGTACCGCATCGCGCGCCGCGACATGCACAACGCCGACGCCGCGCTTTCGGTGGCGCTGTCCAACATGCTGCGCGAGCCGGGCCGTTACCGGCGCAACCTGGACGCGGGCTTCCGTTTCCTGGCGCTGTCCAACACCTTGCTCGGCTACCTCTCCGCGCTGGGTGCGCACCGCGCCGCGCTCGACGGCGAACACGATGCCAGCATCGCCCGGGCCGGCGACTACCTGCAGCGCGCGCTCGGCGACCTCGCCACCGCACTGGGCCAACGCCAGCCCTTGCCGCAGCACGACGAGAGCGACGAACTGGCCATGGCCGAAGCGCTCGAACAGCACGCGCTCCAGCTGCCGCCCAAGCAACGCCTGGTGCGCGACCAGCTGGCGCTGACCCTGCGCCTGCTGCCCACTCTGCGTGACGCGGCGCTGGCCGTCACCGAGGCACCGGCCGACAACGCCGCTCCCAAGGACAGGCTTAGAGCGGCTGACAGAACGTAGCGAGCGGTCGTCAGGTGGGTGTGGACGGCGCGGAGGAACCGGAGTGTACGTGTGGTACATGAAGATTCCGAGCACCGGCCGCGCCCGCCTGGCGGCTGCGCAGTAGTTCTGTTAATCGCTCTTACTTCCAGGCGCCCCGCGACACACTGAGCGCCACCCACCCCAACGCCGCCAGCGCCAGCGCCGCGCCACCGATCACCACGCCCGTCCAGCCGGCCTGTGCATAGGCCGCCGTACTCAGGGTCGAGCCCACCGCGCCGCCGATGAAGTAACAGGTGATATAGGCCGAGGTGATGCGGTTGCGCGCCTGCGGATTGCGTTGGTAGATCACGCTCTGATTGGCGATGTGCACGCCCTGTACCGCGATATCCAGCAGCAGCACGCCCACGATCAGCAGCGCCATCGATTGCGGAGCGAACGCCAGCAGCCCCCATGACGCGAGCAGCATCAGCAGTCCGCCCCAACTGACACGGTCGCCATGGCCGCGGTCGGACCAGTGGCCGGAGCGATTGGCCGCCAGCGCGCCGGCCGCACCGATCAGGCCGAACAACCCGATCACCGCCGTACCGTAGCCGTACGCCGGCCCGGACAGCAGGAACGCCAGCGTGGTCCAGAACATGCTGAAGCCGGCAAAGATCAGCCCGCCCAGCACCGAACGCGCACGCAGCACCGCGTCGTCGCGCAGCAGCGTCAGCACCGAGCCCACCAACCGCGGGTAGGACAATCGCGCATTGCCGGGATGCCGCGGCAGCCCGCGCCACAGCAGTGCGGCAGTCAGCAGCAGCAGGCTCGAGGCGATCCAGTACACCGTCTGCCAGCCGCCAACTCCGGCCAGCAGGCCAGCCGCCGTACGTGCCAGCAAAATGCCCAGCAGCAAGCCGCTCATCACCGTGCCGATCGCCCGCCCGCGCTCGTGCGGTGCGGCCAGGGTGGCGGCGAACGGCACCAGGATCTGCGCGGCCACCGAGCTGGCGCCGGTCACGATCGTACCCACCAGCAACATGCCAAAGCTGTGCGACGCGGCACTGACCAGCAGCCCGGCCGCACTGAGCACGAACAGCCCCACGATCAGCCCACGCCGCTCCAGCCGGTCGCCCAGCGGTACCAGCAACAGCAGACCGGCCGCGTACGCCAGCTGCGCGGCAGTCACCACCGCGCCGGCGCTGCGCACCTGGATGGCGAACGCCTGCGCCAGCGTTTCCAGCAGCGGCTGCGCGTAATAGTTGCTGGCCACCGCCAGCCCGGTGGCGGCGGCCATCAGCAACACCAGGCGACGCGGCAGCGGTGGGTGGGCAGTGGACTCGGCGGTCATGGCGTTGGCCTGGAGAAGGAGTGGGCGCAGTGTGGGCAACGCGCCGGCATCTTTCCAATGTATTGTTTTCACTGTGCCCATCTTTTTTTGAGATCGCATGTTCACCCTGCGACAGCTGGAATTTGCCGTGGCCGTGGCCGAAGAAGGCGGCTTCACCGCTGCCGCCCGTCGCTGCAACACGGTGCAATCGGCACTCAGCCACCAGGTGGCCAAGATCGAGGAAGCGCTGGGCGCGCGCCTGTTCGAGCGCGGCCCGCGTCAGGTGCGCCCCACGGCGGCCGGCGAGGTGTTCCTGCATAACGCCCGCCAGACCCTGCGCGCGGCCGAGCGCCTGCATGACGAAATGGCGCAGGCCTTGGGCACGGTGCGCGGGCGGCTCACGCTGGGGCAGATCTCCTCGCTGACTACGGTGCGGGTACCGGCACTGCTGCGCCAGTTCCGCACCGCACACGCGCGCGTGGACGTGCACCTGCGTACCGCTATGAGCGAGGCCTTGCTGCACGACCTGAGCGAAGGGCGCCTGGACGTGGCCCTGGTCGGGGTCGGCCCGCAGGTCGCGCTGCCCGCACAACGCCTGCTGCTGCACGAAGAATCGCTGGCCTTGATCGTGCCTGCCGCCCACCGCTTCGCCACGCGCAAGCGGGTGGCGCTGGCCGAGCTGGACGACGAGCCGATGGCCGGGCTGGTGGCCGGCGCCGGCGTGCGCGGCATCGTCGATGGCGCCTTCGACCAGGCCGGCTTGCGGCAGCGCCAGCAGTACGAAGTGACCCATGCCGACCTGATGCGTGAGCTGGTCGCCGCCGGGCTGGCCGTGGCGATCGTGCCGCAGACCATGGCCGGCAGGATGCGCACCGTGGTGACGGTGGCGCTCAAGGAACGCTTCGTTTTCCAGACCTACGCAGTGTGGCGACCGGACCCCACGCCGGCCGCGCGCGCCTTCGTGGCCTTGCTGGGTGGAGCCGCCCCCGCCTAGCGCGTCCGCGCCGGGCAGGCACACGGTGGCGCGAGGGCCCCGCGCCCCGACGTCCAGCGCTGCCAGGCCGCTACGCAGTCGTCCGGATCTGCGCGGCGGCCGGGTAACCACGCACAGCCTCGGTAAGGCCAGCGCGGCGGGCGCACCGTCCATCCACCAGCACGCCGTGGAAGCCTGCTAGGCTGCGCGCGTTCGCAAAGGAAACTGCATGTCCGGTCACAGTCAGTTCGCCCTGCTCAGGCAGCGCCGCTTCTTGCCGTTCTTCGCCGTCCAGGCGCTGGGCGCGTTCAACGACAACGTGTATCGGCAGGCCATCATCGGCCTGCTGTTCTACCTGGGCATCGACGCGGCCCAGCGCACGCTCTACACGAATCTGGCGCCGGCGCTGTTCATCCTGCCGTACTTCCTGTTTTCCGCATTGGCCGGGCAGATCGCCGAGAAGCTGGAGAAGCAGAAGCTCATCGTGATCACCACCACGATGGAAATCGCGATCATGTCGCTGGCCGCGGTGGGCTTCATCACCGAAAACATGGTGATCCTGCTGGTGGCGCTGTTCTGCACCGGCCTGCAGTCCACCCTGTTCGGGCCGGTGAAATATTCGATCCTGCCGTCGGTGCTGAAGCCGGAAGAACTCACCGGCGGCAACGGCCTGGTCGAGATGGGCACCTCGATCTCGATCCTGTGCGGCATGATCTTCGGCGGGCTGATTTTCCAGATCGCCGGCAGCCATGGTCCGGAGGCGGCCGCCACTGCGGTGATCGTCATCGCCGTCACCGGCAATCTGGTGGCGCGGCTGGTCCCGCGCGTCGACGCCGGCGCACCGGAGCTGACCATCAACTGGAACCCCATTCCCGAATCGCGTGCCATCATGCGCCTGACCCGGCGCACGCCGGCGGTCCGCAACGCGGTGCTGGGCGTGTCGTGGTTCTGGTTCGTCGGCACCGTGCTGACCGCGCAGCTACCCACCTATGCCCAGCTCAATCTGGGCGGCCAGCAAGACCTGTACGTGTTCGCGCTGGCGCTGTTTTCGATCGGCACCGGCGTGGGTTCGCTGCTGTGCGAACGGCTGTCCGGGCGTACCGTGGAAATCGGCCTGGTGCCACTGGGCGCATTCGGCATCAGCGCCTTTCTGCTGGACTTGTACTTCGCCCGTCCCGGCGCTGCGCCGGTGAGCGATCTGTCGATCGGCCAGTTCGTGCAGCAGGCCGGCAGCGTGCGGCTGATCGTGGATCTGCTCGGCATCGGCCTGTTCACCGGTCTGTTCGTGGTGCCGTTGTTTGCGCTGATCCAGAGCCGCACGCCCAAGGCCGAGCTGTCACGCGTCATTGCCGGGCTCAACATTCAGAACGCGTTGTTCATCGTCGCCGCGGCGGTGATCGGCATCGCGCTGCAGTTGCCGCAAGTGGTGCTGTTCGGCGTGCGGATTCCGCTGCCTGGCCTGAGCATTCCGCAGGTGTTCCTGGCGCTGGCGATCGCCAACACGCTGGTGGCGCTGTGGATCTTCACCCTGGTGCCCGAGTTCCTGATGCGCTTCCTCAGCTGGGTGCTGGTGAGCGTGCTGTACCGGCTGCGCGCGCGCGACATCGATGCGCACGTGCCCGACGAGGGCGCCGCCCTGCTGGTGTGCAACCACGTCAGCTACATGGATGCGCTGATCCTGTCGGCGGTGATTCCGCGCCCGGTGCGCTTTGTCATGTACTACAAGATCTTCCGCATCCCTGTGATGCGCTGGATCTTCCGTACCGCCAAGGCCATCCCGATCGCCGGCGCACGCGAAGACCCCGCACTGATGCAGCAGGCCTTCGACCGTATCGACGCAGCGCTGGCCGACGGCGAGCTGGTCTGCATCTTCCCCGAGGGCGCCTTGACCAAGGATGGCGAGATCGCTGCGTTCAAGTCTGGTGTGGAGAAGATCCTGCAGCGGCGCCCGGTGCCGGTGGTTCCCATGGCGTTGCGCGGCATGTGGTCCAGCATGTGGAGTCGCCGCGACACCCGCCTGGGCCGCATGCGCGTGCCGCGTCGGATGCGCGCGCAGATCGGAGTGGTCGCCGGCCCCGCCATCGCCGGCGAACAGGCCAGCGCCGCGCTGCTCGAACGGCAGGTGCGCGGATTGCGCCAGGACCACCCCTGAGCCACCAGATGCGGGCTTTGCGTCCATCGCGCACCGCGAGTAGCCTGTGCGCCACTGCACGCTTTACCGCCGCGTTCGCCAAGCGGACACGGCCGGCCGCATCGAGGGGAATGTCGTTGTACTCAACATCATCGCGCCTGAGGCATCTGCCGTGATCGGCGGGTGCCGTGCATGCCAGCGGCTGGCCATCGTGCCGGCCACGGTAGCCGCGTGGATGCGCGATCGCGGCGCGCCAGGTCGACGCAGACAGGCGCCCAGCACGGCGCCGCAGCATTCGCGTCCGCAGCTGCCGGGCCTCCGATTGCCGCGTACGCACACGCCCGCCTTCGCATCAGGCCCATCCGGCCAGCGTCAGCGCACACCGCACGCACCAGCGCTGCGCCAGGCATCCGGCAACACACCCCACTCACCCATCAGTTCGCTGTTGTTTACCACCCAAGGAGCTTCACCATGAGTGCCATCCCACCGCCGATCCATCCCTCGTCCAGCGCAGCGCCCGGCCCGGTGCCGAACCACCTGATCTGGGCGATCGTCTCCACCGTGCTCGGCTTCTGCCTGTGCTGCCCGGCCCTGATCACCGGCATCGTGGCGATCGTGTTCTCCAGCAAGGTCAACGGCCTGCTCAACCAGGGCGACATCGACGGCGCACGCCGTGCCTCCAACACCGCCAAGACCTGGTGCATCGTGACCAGCGTGCTGGCCGTGATCGGCCTGCTGATCAACATCGGCATGGTCGCCACCGGCGGCATGCAGAGCTACATGGAATACATGCAGCAGTTGCAGCACATGCAGTGATGCAACTGCGTCCACGCCATTGGCTTGGACTGGGGGCGGCCACCGGCGTGGCCGCCCTCGGCGTGTCGTTGCTGTATCGCTTCGATCCGAACGCGAGCAACAGCCCGTTCCCGCCCTGCGTCTTCCGCGCCGTCACCGGCTGCTACTGTCCCGGCTGCGGCATGACCCGCGCACTGTATGCGCTGGTGCATTTCGACCTGCCCGGCGCCTTCGCGATGAACCCGGCAGCGGTCCTCGGCCTGTTCACCCTGCCCGGCCTGATCGCCTGGAAAGCCGGCTGGCGCGCGCGCTGGTTCGCCCCGGTAGTGAACCTGATGTCCGAACCGAAGTTCTGGCTATGGGCATTGCCTACCTACTGGATCGCACGCAATCTGCCGTGGTTTCCGTTTACGTTGCTGGCGCCGGGATAACCAGCAGTCATACACGAGCGATAAACTCTGCGTGGATGAACAACTTGCGACCTAAGTTTTTTTGAGCACCAAAATACTTGACAGCATCGAGCAATATTCTAGATGACGTAATTCGATTTAGTTTTTATATTATTAACTAATATATTAATGGAGACGCAATTGGATCTTGGAACGATTGAGAACGTCAGCCTCAAAAATCTATGGCCAGGTGAAGCCACTCACTTCACACCATGGCTCTCACAGAATTTAGAGGTTCTTGGCAAAAAGCTTGGAATGGACCTCCAGCTGGAATCAACGGAAACGTCGGTCGGCGATTTTTCAGCCGACATCATCGCGAGAGACCTATCCAGCAGTAAATTAATTGTGATCGAAAATCAATTTGGCGCAACAGATCACAAACACTTGGGGCAACTGATTACCTATGCCTCCTATTTAGGCGCTGGCGTAGTGGTCTGGATCGCAGAATCTATTCGCGCGGAACACAAGGCTGCGATGGATTTCCTAAATCTCAACCTCAAAGAAAGTTTGAGCCTGTACGCAATCGAGGCATCTGCAATTCGCATCAACGACTCCAAACCCGCTTTTATATTATCAATCGTATCCAGACCGAACGAAGCCAGCATCAGCGGAAACGATACAGCGCAAAGCACATCGGAAACGCAGGAGCGATACCGCACTTACTTTCAAACACTTATCGACGAACTGCGAGACAATCACAAGTTTACAAATGCTCGTTCTGGGCAACCCCAAAATTGGTATACATTCGCATCGGCAAATTCCAAGGTCTATAAATTTGGCACAAGTTTCACCACCGGCGGAAAGGTTCGAGTTGAAATTTACATAGACTGCGGTGACAAACTAAAAAACGAAGATCTGTTTGACAGAATTTTTTTAGAAAAGGAGAAAATTCAAAGTCAAATTAGACATGAACTTAGCTGGGAACGTCTCGACAACCGTAGAGCTTGCAGAATCGCTGTTTATCGAGATGGGGACATCGACGCAGAAACTGAAGTCCTTAACGAGATTCGTGAGTGGGCAATCCAGCAGCTACTGAAGTTCAAAGAGGTGTTTCCTGCCTTTGTACAGCAGGCGCTTGGATGATCTTGCACTCACCGTAGTGGTGAGATCCTGCAGTGCGGTTCACCCTACCGCACCCACCCCGCAATCACCAGCAACGCCAGTACCACCATCCAAAGCAGCAGCACGCGCCACACCAGGCTCATCGCATCGCGCACTTCCGGCAGGCGGCGCCAGACCGGGACCAAGCCCGAATCGGTGTAGTCGTGGGCTTCATCGCGCAGTTCGGCACTGACGCTGGCACGCGCCACCGCGCCCAGGAAATGCGGCTCCAGCGTCCAGCGGTTTCCGTGCGCTTCGCGCCAGGCCCGGAACACCGTGTCGAAATTGCCCACCAGCGCCATCGACACCGTGATCAGCTGCGCCACCGGCCATTCCAGCACCGCCAGCAACCAACGCGCACCAGCCAGATTGCGTGGCGGCAGCAGCACCGACAGCGGGCTTTCCACCGCCAGGGCGGTCAGGCGGTACAGCACCGCGCCGAACGGCCCCAGCAACAGGAACCACCACAGCACCGCGAACCAGCGGCGCAGACCGTTGACCACCACAGCCTCCACCAGCGAGGGCGCGTCCTCGTGCACGCTGCCACCGGCCGCCTGCAGATGCGAAATCGCCTCGCGTCGCGTACCGGGCTCGTCGGCGTCGATCACCGCCTCGACATCGCGATCCAGATCGCGCGGCCCCCAGGTCCAGGCCAGCACCGCCACGCCGAACAGCAGCGACAGGAAGCCATGCCACACATCGTCCAGCGCCCATTGCAGCAGCACGACCACGAACAGCACCGGCAGCAGGGCCAGCAGCACGCCGTAGCGGCCCTGCCACGCGCCGCGTCCGGCGGCATGGCTGTCCAGCCGGCGCAGCCAGCGCGCGAACCATTCGAAACGCCGTAGACGGGCGACCTGCGCCGGCACCAGATGACCCAACGCAAGGGCGACGACGACAGCAACCAGGGTCGTGAACATGGGGTTCCTCCTCAGCGGAGTCTAGCCGAGCGGACCCAACCCCACTGCAACGGCCGCACGAACGTCGGATGCGCCGAGGCGGCAGGCGCGCCTGCCACGGCCCAGCCGCGGTCGCCGCCAGGACGCCGGCACTCAGCCATGGCTGCGATACCAATGCTCGATCAGCGCCCGCGCGATCGAAATGGCCGGCGGCAACCCGATGCCGTCTTCACCGCCGCGGCCTTCCAGCGCGGCGCCGATCTCGTCATGGCCTACCCAACGCGCATCCTCCAGCTCGCCGGTCACCTGCGGTACCTCGCTGGCCGCCGCCTGCGCCGTGAAGCCCAGCATCAACGCTCCCGGAAACGGCCACGGCTGCGCGCCCAGATAGCGGCAGTGCTGGATCCGCACGCGGGTTTCCTCATGCACTTCGCGCGCCACGGTCTGCTCCAGCGATTCGCCCGGTTCGACGAAGCCGGCGATCACCGAATAGCGTCGCGGCGCCCAACTGGCCTGGCGGCCCAGCAGCAGCCGCTGCCCGTCGCTGACCGCCACGATGATGGCCGGATCCACGCGCGGGTAGTGTTCGGTCTGGCACTGCGTGCAATGCGCGATGAAGCCGGCGCGGCGGAACACGATCGCACCGCCGCAGACGCCGCAGTAACGCGTACGTGCCTGCCAATGCAGCATCGCCCGCGCGAACGACACCGCAGTGGCGATGTCTGCCGGCCATTGCGCCGCCGCCTGGCGCAGGTCCACCCGTTGCGGCGCCTTCAGATCGAGTGGGTCGGCCGACAGGCAGAACCAGCCCTGACCATCGCGCAGCCCCAGGAAGATCGCCGCCTCCGGGCTGTCGGCAAGCGCGGCGCCCTGCAGCAACAGCGGCTGCCCCTGCGCATCGGCCAGGGCGGTGCCCTTGGCATCGATCAACAGCACATGGCCCTGCGCCCACAGCTGCGCCAGGGCAGCCGGGTCGTCACGCAGCGCATCGCCGCGATCCAGCGGCGCGTGGGTGAAGGCGAAACCGGACAACGGAAGAGTGGAGTCTGACATCGGCGCAAGCCTGCCGATAATCGGCGACACCCGCAACCATGCCGCGCACGGTCGTCGCAGAATCCAGGTTGCACGTTCAGACGCTGAGGCGATGGCTGCGAGCGATCAGTACAATGCAAGCGGTTGCGGACATTGCGGCCCTACTGCGCGCTGTTACTGCGGCGCGTACCCAGCCAACGCAAGCGTCCATCAGCGCAGCGCAGGCGGTTGCTGGCAGCGCGGCCCTGCCACAGTGCGCTTGTGCAGCGGCACCCAGCCAGCCGCCGCAAGCACACAGCAGCCAGCAGTTCTCCCGAGTGAACTCCGCCGCTGGATCACTCACCACCGTAGACGCTTGCTACATACGTCCACGCCAGCACGCGTCATGCCTTACACGCTGAAGCTGCTCCCGCAGCCGCAGGTGGTCTTGGCATTGGGGTTGCGGATCACGAACTGCGCACCGGTCAGGCTTTCGGTGTAGTCCACCTCGGCGCCCATCAGGTACTGCAGGCTGAGCGGGTCGACCAGCAACGTCACCCCGTCGGTGGCCACGGCCAGATCGTCGTCGGCGCGGTTCTCGTCGAACTCGAACCCATACTGGAACCCCGAACACCCGCCTCCCTGGATGTACACACGCAAGGCCAGGTCGGCGTTGCCTTCCTCCTGGATCAGCTCGCGTACCTTGGCGGCGGCGGCACCAGAAAAGTTCAACGGCCGGTCGATGGACTGGTAGTCCGGCGCCGGAGCGGCAGTGGGAAGCGAAACGAGCGTACTCATGCCGCCAGCATGGGGGCCGGACGGCGCCACTTCAAGCCGGATGTGTCGGCCACGCGGTCGCGCTTCAGCCGCAGCGCGGCTCAGGCGTCGGCAGTTTCGGGCTGCGCGGCCTTGGCCGGCTCGGCGCGATGGCCTTCCGGTGCCGGCAGCGCCGCGGTGGCGCCTGCGGCGGCGGCATGGATCAGACACCCGGTGAGCTGCGCGCCGGCGCTCATTTCCACCACCTGATAGTGCACATTGCCCTGCACGCGCGCATTGGCGGCCAGTTCGACCCGCTCGGCTGCATGCACATCGCCGGTCAGCTGGCCATTGATGATCACCACCGGCGCACGCACTTCGCCCTCGATGCTGCCCTGCTCGGCCACCGTCAGGGTGGCGCTGGCGCCGTCCTCGGCAATCACCTTGCCCAGGATGCGACCTTCCACGTACAGGCCGCCGCTGAACGTCAGGTCGCCGCGGATGACCACCTGCGGCCCGATCAAGGTGTCGACCACGGTCTGCGCACCGCGGCTGGACTTGTTTCCGAACATGAGCTACTCCCCGGCGCCGCTGGCGGCGACTTTCCAATCGAATGCCTGATTGACCGGCGCCCCCTCGCCGCTCAGGGAGATTTTGACACGTTGCGGGGTGAAATCCTTCGGCAGGATCACGCTGCCGTCCAGTTGCTGGAAATAGCGGAACGAATACGGCTGCCCGGCGGCAGCGGGCTGCTGATGCAGCTCGTTCCAGTTCACCGTCACCAGCTTGCCGGCGCGCACGCCCTCCACCGCAAAGCGCAGCTGGCCCTGACTGATCGCACCACGGTTGAGGTTCTGGGTCAGCACCACGCTGTAGTTCCAGGTGCCGCCGGCCTCGGCGGTGAACTGCACCGAGTGCGCATTGAGCCCCTTGCGCTGCGCGGTGGCGCCCACCAGGCGCTCGTAGAAAGCCACATCGGCGCGCAGCGCGGCGATCTGTTCGTCGCGCTCGGCCAGCGAGGCCTGCACTTCGGTATTGGCCGCGCGACTGATCTTGTCCGACATCGCCAGGTTGACCTGGCGCTGCTGCAACTGCTCGATCTGCCGCCGCTGCTGGGCCTGGCTGCGCTGGGCCTGCTGCAGGGCGGCCTCGGCCTGCACCAGGCGTGGCGCGGCGGTACGCGTGGCCATCCACCACACACCGCCCAACGACGCCAGCCAGAGCAGGGCGATCGCCCCCCATCGCCAGCGTCCGCCGGCATGGCCACTACCCGCCTGACGGTGGACGATCTGGACGCGGGCGGCTGGTCTCATGGGCATCTGGGCCGGACGGGCCGGCGCTGAGGGCGGCGGCGTAGTGTGCCAGAGCGCGGACTGCCGCCACGCTGGCGTTGCGTCGGCCGTTATCCGATAGTTCCGTATTGTCCGCAGGAAGCAACGCCATGAGCGAGGCCCATCTGTTCGTGATCGGCATCCTGCTGGCCTGGCTGGCCGGCATCCGCGTCTACCTGACGGTATTCGGCGTGGGCCTGGCCGGCCTGCTCGGCTGGATCGAGCTGCCCCCGGCCCTGCATCCGGCGCAGTCGTGGTGGGTGCTGGGCACCTCCGGCGCACTGGCGGTGGCCGAATTCGTCGCCGACAAGATCCCTGGTGTGGACTCGGGCTGGGATCTGTTGCAGACCCTGGCACGCGTCCCGGCCGGCGCGTTCCTGGCCGCCGCCACGCTGTCGCCGGATGGCGACCTGAGTACCGGCGCGCTGGCGGCGGGGGCCGGCGTGGCACTGACCAGCCACACCCTCAAGGCCGGTACCCGCGCGCTGCTCAACACCTCGCCGGAGCCGGCCAGCAACTGGATCGCATCGCTGGCCGAAGACACCCTCGCTGCCACCGCCCTGGCCGTGGCCCTGGCGCATCCATGGCTGGCGCTGGGCTTGGCGGTGGGGTCCAGCCTGCTGGTGGCGCTGACGGTATGGTGGGTCTGGCGGTTGCTGTGGCGGGGCATGCGCCGGCTGGCGGCGCCGCTGCGCGCAGCCACCACGCCGACTGCACGCCGCTCCCCGCTATCGTGAAGTTCATCGCATAATCATCGCGACTGTAGGGAGTATCGATGGCCGCCCGAGATCCGGTTCCATTCACCACCCGTGACGACACCGCCACCCGGCAGCGCCCGCTGCGCGCCGAGACCCCGCCGGCCGACCACTGGCGCCGCTGGGCTGGCGACGCCGTGGCCGAAAGCCTTGCACCGGTGAGCGCGGCGATCATTCCCGCACCGGTGCCCGCCGCGGCCGCAGGCCCGGTTCTGCAGGCACCGGCGCAGGCAACGGCCGCCAATGTGCGCGCCGCGCCACCCGCAGCGTCGCCCGCGGCCGCCTCGACGGCCACGCGGCAAGGCGACGACCCTGCCGCCGCCGACGCGCCCTACCGCGTATTGATCGTCGAAGACGACCGCTCGCAGGCGCTGTTCGCACAGAGCGTGCTGCACGGCGCCGGCATGCATGCGCAGGTGGAAATGACCGCTGCCAGCGTGCCGCAGGCGATCCAGGACTACCACCCGGATCTGATCCTGATGGATCTGCACATGCCCGAACTGGACGGCATCCGGCTGACCTCGCTGATCCGTCAGCAACCCGGTCAGCAATTGCTGCCGATCGTGTTCCTGACCGGCGATCCCGACCCGGAGCGCCAGTTCGAAGTGCTCGACAGCGGTGCCGACGACTTTCTCACCAAGCCGATCCGCCCGCGCCACCTCATCGCGGCCGTGTCCAACCGCATCCGCCGCGCGCGCCAGCAGGCGCTGCAACAGACGGGTGACCACGGCAACGCACGCAGCAACCCGGAAACCGGCCTGCCCACGCGCGGCCATGTGATGGAATTGCTCGCCGATGCATTGGCGCGCAAGCAGGCCGGCGGGCTGTTCTTCATCGAGATCGCCAGCGCGCTCGGCCTGCGCGAACGGTATGGCTATGCCGCGTACGAACGTTTGATGACCCAGGCCGGGCATCGCCTGGCCAGCGCCGCCCAGCCCTATCCGCTGGCGCGCCTGAACGACAACAGCTTCCTGCTGCTGGCCGTGGAGATGGACGAGACCAGCCTGGAACAGCGCGCGCTGGAGGTTCGCGAACGGCTCTCCGCCAACGCCTTCCCGGTGCGCGAAGACGAGGCGGTGCACGTGCGCTGCGCCATCGGCGCCGCGCCGCTGAGCCTGGGCTTCGACGACGCCGGCAGCGCACTGGAAGCAGTGGAGCGTACCGCGCTGCAGGCACGCCTGCGCAGCGACGGGGTGCAGACCTATCTGGCGCCCAGCCAGGCCGAGCAGCAGGAGCAGCTGCGCCTGGTCGAAGGCCAGCTGGAACTGGCCTACCAACCCATCGTGGCCGTGGCCGGCGGCGATACCGCGCAATACCAGGTGCTGCTGCGGCTGCGTCAGGCCGATGGCACCCTGCTGTCGGCCGGCCAGGTGATTCCCGCCGCCGAAGCGGCCGGACGCATCGCCGACCTCGATCAGCAGGTCATGGACCACGCACTCGGTTTGCTGCATCTGTACCAGCACGCCAGCCCGCCGCTGCGTCTGTTCGTTTCGCAGTCGCCCCGTACGCTGGCGCGCGAGGCGTTCGCCGACTGGCTGCTCAAGGCACTGGCCGAACGTGGCGTGGCCGGGCAAACGCTGATCGTGGATCTGCGCCTGGACGACGCCCTGATCCACGCGGTCACCGTGCAGCAGTTCTGCGCCAAATTGATGCCAGCCGGCGTGCAGTTCTGTCTCAGCCAGTTCGAGCCCGGCGACGAAGCCAACGCACTACTGGCCCAACTGCCGCTGAGCTTCGTGCGCATGGCCAACCGCTTCGCCGATGCGCATGGCAACGCCGCAGTGCGCGACCAGTTGCGCAGCGTCATCGATATCGCCCACCAGCGCGGCCTGTTGATCATCGGCCAACGCATCGAAGACCCGCAGGCGGCCGCAGCGATGTGGATGAGCGGGGTGGATTTCATTCAGGGCAATCTGGTGCAGACCGTCGGCAAGGAACTGGATTTCGACTTCACCAACGCGGTGCTCTGAGTGACGGCGCCGGCAGGAGGCCGTCGCGCCTGGAACGGCCTGGCCATCGCCACCGCCATCGTCACGGCGGCCGGGGCAGGCCTGCAGTGGGCCGGGCTACCGGGGCCGTGGCGTGCCCTCACCGCCGCTGCGGCTGCCGCCACCGTGGTGTTGGCGATCTGCGCAGCCCTTGCCGCCCACCGTGGCGCGCGCGCGCAGCGTGCGCTGTCCCAACGCGTGGACGAGGCCGAACTCGCCCGCGAGCGCCTGCAGCAGGAACTGCAGCGCCATGGCGAACTCGAACAGCAGTTGCTGCGCGCCAAGCAGGCAGCCGAAGCCGCCGCGCTGGCCAAGGGCGAATTCCTGGCCACCATGAGCCACGAGATCCGCACCCCGCTCAACGGCATCATTCCGATGCTGGAGTTGATCTCGCGCGGCCAGCTCAGCGTGGACCAGCGCGACATGCTGCAGACGGCCACCGGCAGCTCGCTGCAGCTGCTGCGCATCGTCGACGACATCCTCGACTACTCCAAGCTCGAAGCCAACAAGCTCGAACTGGAGATCACCACCTTCAACCTGCGCGAGTTGCTCGACGGGGTGGTGCAGCTGCTTCAACGTACTGCCGAGAGCCGCCAGCTGCGCCTGGGCCTGGATATCGAGCCCTCGGTGCGCCTGCTGGTGCGCGGCGACCCGATCCGCCTGCGTCAGGTGCTGAGCAATCTGATCGGCAATGCGATCAAGTTCACCGAGCGCGGCAGCATCGATATCCAGCTGCGCCGCCTGGGCGAAACCCGCGCCCAGCACCTGCTGCGCTTCCAGGTCCGCGATACCGGCATCGGCATCGCGCCGGACCAGCAGGCCCGCCTGTTCCGCTCCTTCGCTCAGGCCGATGCTTCCACCACACGTCTGTACGGCGGCACCGGCCTGGGGCTGGCGATCTGCAAACGCATCATCGACCTGATGGGCGGGCGCATCGGCGTGGAGTCCGAGCCCGGTCGCGGCGCCACGTTCTGGTTCGAGATCCCGCTGCTCAAGGTGATCGGCGACCTGCAACAGACCAGCGGTGTCGATGCGGCGCGGGTGATGGTGATCAGCTCCGATGCGCGGCTGCAGCAGCGGCTCAAACGCCTGCTCGACGGCTGGGGCGTGTCGCATGTGCTGATGGAGACCACGCAGGAAGCACTCGAGCGGGTGCGCCGCCACAACGACACCGAAGGCTTTCGTTGCGTCATTGCCGACCACGACACGCTGCGCTACAGCGCGCGTGCCGTGCATCGCGCGCTGGCCCGGCCCGAAGATCTGGGCGGCCCCAGGTTGATCTGGCTCTATGGCGACGAACCGGTACCGGCCGACCTGCGGGACCACGCCAGCCTGGTCCCGCGTCATAGCCCGGACGAGCTCCTGCGATCGGTGGTGCTGCCACCGGATCCCAAGCCCGTGCACGCTGCTGCGCCGGCGGTGGCGATGATTCCCGAACCGCTGCCGCCACCGATGGCCGGCGCGCGCGAGGTGCGCATCCTGCTGGTCGAGGACAACCCGGTGAATCTGCTGGTCGCACAGAAGCTGCTGGCGGTGCTTGGCTTCGAGGCCGACACCGCCACCGATGGCGAAGCCGCACTGGGCAGCATGGAATCGACCCGCTACGACATGGTGTTCATGGATTGCCAGATGCCGGTGCTGGACGGCTATGCCGCTACCCGTCGCTGGCGCGCCATGGAAGCCGAAAGCGGCGGTCGTCCGATCCCGATCGTGGCGATGACCGCCAATGCCATGGCCGGCGACCGCGAACGCTGCCTGGCCGCCGGCATGGACGATTACCTTTCCAAGCCAGTCGCCCGCGAACAGCTCGATGCCTGCCTGCAGCGCTGGCTGCCGCGTCAACCGCTGTTGACCGGGCCAACCAGCGGAACCGCAGCGCCCGATCCGGAAAGCACCAGTGCCGCCGCCCAGGCGCGCGCGTTGCCGATCCTGGACAGCAGCGTCATCGACGAACTCTACGAGGTCGCCGGCGCGGACACCGTCACCATCCTGCAGCTGTTCCTGGACGATGCTCCCGGCATCATCGAGCAGCTGGAAGCGGCCGCAGCCAACCGCGACAGCATGCAGTTGCGCGATCTGGCCCATAGCTTCAAATCCTCCAGCGCCAACGTCGGCGCGCAGGCCTTGTCCAACGCGGCGCGCCGTATCGAACTGGCCGCCCGCACCGGCACCATCGAACGCCCTTCGGTGATGGTGGCGTTGGTCATCGCCGAATACGCGCGCGCGCGGCTGGCCCTGCTGGGCCAGGTCGCCCGCCTGCAGGCCGCCGCCGGCATTACGGACAGGTAATCGGGCTGCCGCCAGCAGGACAGCGGCAGCTGCCGCACGCCCACCACCCGCATCGAATGCCCGTCTGCCGCGGCCGTCAAGGCCGTCGGCAGTGGCCACCGGAGTCATCTCCGGCGTCGTACGCGCGCACCACTGCAGATCCGCAGTCCAGCGCGGACGACCACCCCGGCCGATCCGGCGTTCAGTCGTCCAGCTTGGTCAGCAGGTAATTCGGCTCGCCGATGCGCGCCACCAGATCCAGCTGGGTTTCCAGCCAGTCGATGTGCTCTTCTTCCGATTCCAGGATGTCCACCAGCAATTGGCGACTGACGTAGTCGTTGACGGTCTCCGCATAGGCCACTGCTTCGCGCAGCACCGTCACGGCCTCACGCTCCAGCGCCAGATCGCAGCGGAACATTTCGGTCGGGTTTTCGCCGATGCGCAGCTTGCCCAGCGCCTGAAAGTTCGGCAGCCCCTCGAGAAAAAGAATGCGATCGGACAGCTTGTCCGCGTGCTTCATCTCGTCGATGGATTCCTTGTACTCGTGCTCGGCCAGTTCCTTCAGGCCCCAGTTCTTCAGCATCTTGGCATGCAGGAAGTACTGGTTGATCGCGGTGAGTTCGTTGTAGAGCACCTTGTTGAGGTACTCGATGACTTTGGTATCGCCCTTCATGCGATGTCTCCGGGAATGCGCCGGCCGCACTCTATCGCGTCGGCGCGCAGCATGAAGGAACGCGAATCGTGATCAGTTGCGGGACGCGCGCGGCGACA
Organism: Xanthomonas sp. NCPPB 1067; assembly: GCF_020783795.1. Lineage (NCBI taxonomy): Bacteria > Pseudomonadati > Pseudomonadota > Gammaproteobacteria > Lysobacterales > Lysobacteraceae > Xanthomonas > Xanthomonas sp. NCPPB 1067. The sequence goes on along the minus strand of NZ_JAJGQG010000020.1, from coordinate 17,907 downwards.
TGCCCGCTACGCACAAGCGGGCAGACCAGCGTCACCGCACTTGGGAATCGCACCGTTGGACGCGCTGCGCCGCGAGTGTGCAGCGACGTTGTACGGGCGCTCGACTGGCACGCGGCGCGCGCCAGGACCTGCTCAGTCAGGCCGCGCTTGCCAGCAGCGGCAGCGGTAGCGCACGGCTGGCGTGCGCCTGGTTCAGCAGGTCGGACGCCATGTCCAGACAGGAGCCGCAGTTGGATCCACAGCCGGTGCGCATGGTCAGCTCGGCCAGGCTGGTGCAGCCATTTTCGGCCGCTTCGCGGATCTGGTGGTCGGTGACCCCATTGCAGATGCAGACGTACACGGTATTGGTCGGGTGCTGGCGATCCGGAGGGGATCGGCAGTGATTGCACCGCAAACGAGAATAGGTGTCAATTCCAAACGTTAATCATTATTAATCAGCGCCGGCCGCGGCCCGCCCCGCTTGCGCGGGCGCTTACGTGGACGGTCGTGCCCGGCCGCGCTGCTGCCAGGCAGCCAGGCTTCCAGCGCGCGTTCGGGCATCATTCCGACCGCTGCGTGGCCTGCGATGTTCTGCGCCAGTGGCGCCAGATGCCGCAGCGCGCGCGCATATACGCCGCGCTTGAACATCACCACGTGTTCGACCGGATACCAGAAATCCACCCAGCGCCAGTGGTCGAACTCGGGCGTGTCGGTATGGTCGAGCTTGAGATGGGATTCGTCGCCGGTGAACTGCAGCAGGAACCAGACCTGCTTCTGGCCGATGCAGACCTGCCGTTCGTTCCGCCGCACCGCACGGCTCGGCAGACGATAGCGCAGCCATCCGGGGGTGGCGCCGAGCAATTCCACATGCTCGGGCAACAACCCGGTTTCTTCGCGCAACTCGCGGTACATGGCTTCGACAGGCGTCTCGTCGGTGTTCATGCCACCTTGCGGGAACTGCCAGCCGTCCCTGCGCACACGACGTGCCCAGAACACCTGACCGTCCTGACGCATCAGCACGATGCCGACGTTTGGCCGGAAACCGTCCGGATCGATCACGATGCGGACTCCTGAAAATCTACTGCCAGCGACTCTGCCACGGCCACGCCCGGCTCACAAGCTGAAAACGAAATGCTTGACAACGCCGACGCACATCGTGAGAATTGCCGGCTCCCTAGGCTATGTAGCTCAGCCGGTTAGAGCACAGCACTCATAATGCTGGGGTCGGTGGTTCGAGTCCACCCATAGCCACCACGGTATCCAGGCCCGAACAGGCATGCGATACTCTGGGACAACACAGTTTTATTGCCCCGTCGCCAAGCGGTAAGGCACCTGACTCTGACTCAGGCATTCGGTGGTTCGAATCCATCCGGGGCAGCCAAACACGAAAGGTTCGATCTGACGGTCGGGCCTTTTTTGTTGCCCGATTACTTCTTGCCAGCATTCGTGCAGCAGGCATTCCCGCCCCAAGGCCGAACAGCGATCACCGAAGGCGACACCCCCACCCTGGTCGAAAATGGATACCGGGTCAGACAGGCACCCAACAGTCAGGCACAGAGCCGGCCACGGCGGCATCACCCCATGCCGCCGCGCGCAGGCGCAGCGGCCGGCATACACGAGATGACCAGCCAACGTTTGCGAAAGTCACCAGGCCTGGGCAAGGAAAAATCTACCTCGACACAGCAGGCCATCGACTGCAGGCGCCCACTGCGCAGGCCCCAAAACGACAAAAGCCCGGCATGGCCGGGCTTTTGAAGCAGGCGCCCCGACGAACCGGGGCGCAGCAAACGCGATGGATCAGCGCTTGGAGAACTGGGTCGCGCGACGCGCCTTGTGCAGACCGACCTTCTTACGCTCGACTTCGCGGGCGTCGCGGGTCATGAAGCCAGCCTTGCGCAGCTCGGACTTCAGGGTTTCGTCGTACTCGACCAGCGCACGGGCGATGCCCAGGCGGATCGCACCGGCCTGACCGGTGGTGCCGCCGCCCGAAGCGGTGACCAGGATGTCGAAGCTTTCGGTGTTCTTGGTCAGCTCCAGCGGCTGGCGCACGATCATGCGCGCAGTCTCACGGCCGAAGAACTCGTCCAGCGGACGGTCGTTGACGGTGATCTTGCCAGTGCCCTTGCGCAGGAACACGCGAGCGGTGGAGGACTTGCGGCGGCCAGTGCCGTAGTTTTGCGTGATAGCCATGATTAGATATCCAGAACTTGCGGCTGCTGGGCGGCGTGCGGATGCTCGGCACCCGAATAGACCTTGAGCTTGCGGTACATGGTGCGGCCCAGGGGACCCTTCGGCAGCATGCCCTTGACGGCGATTTCGATCACGCGCTCCGGGTGGCGCTCCAGCGCCTGCTCCAGGCTCTCGGTCTTGAGGTTGCCGATGTAGCCGGTGAAGCGGTGATACTTCTTGTCTTTCAGCTTGTTACCGGTCACGACGATCTTCTCGGCGTTGATCACCACCAGGTAATCGCCGGTATCGACGTGAGGGGTATAAACCGGCTTGTGCTTGCCGCGCAAGCGGCGGGCCAGTTCGGTGGACAGACGGCCGAGCGTCTTGCCGGCGGCGTCGACGAGATACCAGTCGCGCTGGACGGTCTCGGACTTGGCGGTGAACGTAGTCATGAGAAAACTCTTGAGTGGTCGGGCGGATTGCAGCGGCAAGGGCCGCTGGAACTTTGCCACGCGTTGTGAAGGCGAAACAGAAGAGGCGGGATTGTACGCGGCGCCCCGCGCATGCGCAAGTCGGCGCGCGTCTGCGTCGCATGCGGTTGGCAGCGGCGCGGACGCGGGCCAGAATCGCGGCATGATCCAGACCTCTCCATTGCGGCTGCATAGCCCGCTCGACCGGCTGCTCGTCGAAACCCAGCGCGCGCTGGACACGGTATTCGGCAATCCGCCCGCGCAGCGCCCGAATCCCTCCACCGACACCCCCGATGCCTCCCTGACCGCAGACCAGCGCCGGCATGCGGCGGGACTGATGCGCATCAATCACGTCGGCGAGGTCTGCGCGCAGGGCCTGTACTTCGGCCAGGCCGCAGTCGCCCGCGATGCGCATACCCAGCAGCACCTGCTCGAAGCGGCACAGGAGGAGACCGACCACCTGTCCTGGTGTGCGGACCGCCTGCACGAGCTGGACAGCCGCCCCAGCCTGTTCAACCCGCTCTGGTACGCCGGCAGCTACGCGCTAGGCGCACTGGCCGGGCTACGTGGCGACGACTGGAGCCTGGGCTTCGTGGTCGAGACCGAGCGCCAGGTCGAGGCGCACCTGGACGAACATCTGGAAACCCTGCCAGACGTCGATCAGCGCAGCCGCGCGATCCTGCGCGTGATGAAGATCGACGAGGCCCGCCACGCCGACCATGCCGAGCAGGCCGGCGCCCGGATCCTCCCGCAGCCGATCCCCAGCGCCATGGCCCTGGCCTCCAGACTGATGAAGACGGTCGCGTATCGGCTGTAGCCGGTGGGATTCGGGATTCGGGCTGGCGACTGGCAACGCCCAGCAAACCAGGCCCCACCCCTCGCGACATCCCACTGGAGCAGAGCCCCCTTTGTTAAGGGGGCGCGCCGAAGGCGCGGGGATAGGAAGCCACTGCGTTGGGGCCCAAAGTTTGCAAAGCAAACTTTGGGGGGCAGGCCCGCGCAGCGGGGCTGACTAACTCACCAGCTTCAACCCCATCACACCAGCCACGATCAGGCCGATGCAGGCCAGGCGCGACCACGAGACGCTGTCGCCGAACAGCACGATCCCGGCAAGGGCCACGCCTACCGCGCCGATCCCGGTCCAGATCGCATAGCCAGTGCCGACCGGAATGGTCTTCAGTGCCTGGGTGAGAAACCACAGGCTAACCCCGGCCAGACCGATCGTCCCGACCGTGGGCCACAGCCGGGTAAACCCATCGCTGTACTTCAGACCCAGGGCGAAGCCGATTTCGAACAGGCCGGCCAGTACGAGATAGATCCAGGGCATCACGTCACTCCTCTACAAAAAAACGCAAAAAAAAAGCGGCCCAGTGTCTGCACACTGGGCCGCCGTCGGCTGTGGAACGCGAGGTCTTCGCGTGGCGGGCCGTCCCGCCTCGATTCTCGGGCACACCCGCAAGCGGGCGTGCTTTCAGGGCTGCCTGCGCTTACTCGCTCAGGTTACGCCCGTGGAACAGCTCTTCGATCTCGCGCTTGAGCAGCGTCTCGATCTTCATGCGCTCCTTGAACGAGAGGTTCTTGGCGCGCTCTTCGAACAGATATTGGTCCAGATCGAAGTCCTTCAAGTGCATCTTGGTGTGGAAGATGTTTTCCTGGTAGACGTTCACGTCGAACATCTCGTAGCGCGACTTCACGTTCTTGGCCAGGAACTGCTGGATCGAGTTGATCTTGTGATCGATATAGTGCTTCTTGCCCTTCACATCGCGGGTGAAGCCACGGACACGGTAGTCCATGATCACGATGTCCGATTCCAGGCTTTCGATCAGGTAATTCAGCGCCTTCAGCGGCGAGATCACCCCGCAGGTAGCGACGTCGATGTCGGCACGGAAGGTGGCGATGCCTTCCTGCGGGTGCGTCTCCGGATATGTGTGAACCGTGATATGGCTCTTATCCATATGAGCAACCACAGCGTCGGAGATCAACTCCTTGCCGGCCTGCTTCTTGTCGATCACCGGTTCCTCGGAAATCAGGATGGTGACCGACGCGCCCTGCGGATCGTAGTCTTGGCGTGCGATATTTAGGATATTGGCACCGATGATCTCGGCCACATCGGTCAGGATCTGGGTCAGACGATCGGCGTCGTACTGCTCATCGATGTACTCGATGTAGCGTTGACGCTCCTCTTCGGTACGCGCGTAACAGACGTCGTAGATGTTGAAGCTCAACGCCTTGGTGAGGTTGTTGAACCCCTGCAGCCTCAGGCGAGGCAACGGCTTGACCACGTCGGTCTGTCCTTTTGGAAGGCGGGAAAGGAGTCAATTATGAGCCAAAGATCCCAGCAACGAAATGCCGTCATTGAGAATGGTTTACCTTGCATGACTCATGCCGTTAAGCTTCAGGAATCAGACGCGGAACTCCCATGAGCCCAGGAAACACGACGGTTGTGACTACGACGGTACGTAACGCTACCCCCTCGCTGGCGCTGGACGCAGGCACGATCGAGCGTTTCCTGGCGCATAGCCACCGCAGGCGCTATCCGACCCGGACCGATGTGTTCCGGCCCGGAGACCCGGCCGGCACCCTCTACTATGTGATCAGCGGCTCGGTGAGCATCATCGCCGAGGAAGATGACGACCGTGAGTTGGTGCTGGGCTATTTCGGCAGCGGTGAGTTCGTTGGCGAAATGGGGTTGTTCATCGAATCGGACACCCGCGAAGTGATCCTGCGGACCCGCACCCAGTGCGAGCTGGCCGAGATCAGCTACGAGCGACTGCAGCAGCTGTTCCAGACCAGCTTGTCGCCGGATGCGCCGCGGATCCTGTACGCGCTGGGCGTTCAGCTTTCAAAACGCCTGCTCGACACCACCAGGAAAGCCAGCCGCCTGGCCTTCCTGGACGTGACCGACCGCATCGTGCGCACCCTGCACGACCTGTCCAAGGAGCCTGAAGCGATGAGCCACCCGCAGGGCACCCAGCTGCGCGTCTCGCGGCAGGAGCTGGCCCGGCTGGTGGGATGCTCGCGCGAAATGGCCGGCCGTGTGCTGAAGAAGTTGCAGGCCGATGGTCTGTTGCACGCACGCGGCAAGACGGTCGTGCTCTACGGCACGCGCTAACGGCCTGGACTCGAAGGCCGATGCGGCTTGCGCATCGGCCGTTTACGCAATCGCGGCTGCGCCTGGGAATGTCCCACCCGCCTCTGCGCGCGTCGTCCAGGAGGGGCCGGCGTCGTGGGCGACAGTTGCCTGCCTTCGGCGAAACGATCGCCTGCCGCCGGACCCACGAGGTCGTCCTGCCTCGGCTTGCTGGCCCGGATGGCCTGGCGTGCGAAGCCACGGCGGACGCTGCGAGCGACGTCTCGTTCGCTGCATTGAGGTTGCGCCAACTGCCGCGCCCCGTCGCCGCAGGCGCTTGCGCCCGCACTGTCGCTTGCCCGGGCGCTGCTGCGCAATCGTGCGCTGGTAGCGGCTGGGACTAGAGCGCCTTGCCGCCGCGGTCGCGGCATCCCCAGTTGAGGATCGGCGTGCCCGCGGGCAGCACCTGGCGGAACAGGTTTTCCCGGTTGGCCTTGGGATTGACCACCACCGGGGCACGCGCCGCCTTCAGCAAGGGCAGGTCGGCGGTGCTGTCCGAGTACGCCACGGCGATGTCGGCATAGCCGCGTTCGCGCAACATGCGCATCTTCTCTTCGTTATGGCAGTGGCGTCGCGCGGTGACCGCGCCCAGGCGCGGGCCGACCAGACTGCCGATCACCGGTACGTCCTGATGCGCCACGAAGCCGAGAATGGCGCGCGCCAGCTCCGGGGGGGCGCCGGTGGCGACCACAACGCGGTCGCCTGCTGCTCGGTGGTCGGTGAAGACCTTCAACGCATGCGGCAGCAGGCGCTGGCGGATCTGCGCCTCGTGCTTGAGGACGTAGGCGTCGATGAAGCGGTTGAACTCGCGCGCGCGGTGCAGGCCGAAGGTCGCGATCCAGACATAGCCGGACACGCCGCGGCGGCGCGTGGGCAGCATCGCCACCATCGGCCCGAGGATCGGTGAGGCCAGCACCGCGACCAGCAGACGCAAAGGGTTGCGCCGGATCAGCCAGGCGAACAGATGGCTGCCGGAGTCGCCGTCGTACAGGGTGTGGTCGAAATCGAAGACCACCAACGGGGCGTCTTCGCGCGGCGCGGGATACGACTCAGTCATGCGCGAAGAATAGCTGACGCAACGACTCGCCGGGTTCGGGCGCGCGCATGAAGGTCTCGCCGACCAGAAACGCGTTCACACCGTTGCGGCGCATCAATTGCACATCGTCGGGGGTGACGATGCCGCTTTCGGTGACCAGGATGCGGTCGCGTGGCACCGCCGCGCGCATGTCCAGCGTGGTCTGCAGCGAGACTTCGAAGGTACGCAGGTTGCGGTTGTTGATGCCGATCAACGGCACCGGCACCTGCACCGCGCGCTCGAGCTCGTCGATATCGTGCACTTCCACCAGCACATCCAGCTCCAGTTGCATGGCCAGCCCGGACAGCTCAGCCAGCTGCGCGTCTTCCAGTGCCGAGACAATCAGCAGGATGCAATCGGCGCCGAGCGCGCGCGCCTCGTAGACCTGATAGGGATCCACGGTGAAATCCTTGCGCAGAACCGGCAGCGTGCAGGCATCGCGCGCCTGCCGCAGATAGGCATCGGCGCCCTGGAAGAAGTCCACATCGGTCAGCACCGACAGGCAGCTGGCGCCGCCGAACTCGTAGCTGACCGCGATATCGGCGGGATGAAAATCCGGCCGGATCACGCCCTTGGACGGGCTGGCCTTCTTCACTTCGGCGATCACCGCCGCATCGCCGGCCGCGATGCTGGCCTGCATGGCGGCGGCAAAGCCGCGCGTGGTTGGCAGGTCGGCACACCGCGCGACCAGTTCGGCCAGCGGCACGCGCGCATTGCGCTCGGCGACTTCTTCGGCCTTGCGGGCAAGGATGGTGTTGAGGATGTCGCTCATCGTATCGGGTCCTGGCGGGCTGGCATTATCGGTCAAGTCGGCCACACCGCGCTGGGACGACGCGCCAACGCGCGCAGCGCACCGGCGGGAGACAAGAATGCCGCCGCCTCGATTGCCGGGACATTGCGGCGGTATGCGATCACGCCTGCGCGGCGACCTGGCGGGTGAAGGCGACATAGGCATCCAGCCTGGCGCGGGCCGAGCCGTCTGCCAGTGCCGCCCGCGCACGCAGGACACCGTCGGCGATGCTGTCAGCCACACCGGCCACGTACAGCGCCGCACCCGCGTTGAGCGCGACGATGTCCAGCGCCGGGCCGGGGACGTTGTCCAGTACCTGCAGCAGCATCGTGCGCGACTGCGCGGCGTCGGCCACCTTGAGATTGCGGCTGGCCGACATGGCGATGCCGAAATCCTCCGGATGCACTTCGTACTCGCACACCTGGCCATCGCGCAGCTCGCCGACCAGGGTGCCGGCACCGAGCGAGAGTTCGTCCATGCCATCGCGCCCCCACACCACCAGCGCGCGCTCGGCGCCCAGCTCCTGCAGCACGCGTGCCTGGATGCCGACCAGATCCGGATGGAACACGCCCATCAGGATGTTCGGCGAGCCGGCCGGGTTGGTCAGCGGGCCGAGGATGTTGAAGATGGTGCGTACGCCCATTTCGCGGCGCACCGGCGCCACCACCTTCATGGCCGGGTGATGCACTGGCGCATACATGAAGCCGATACCGGTCTGCGCAAGCGACGCGGCGACCTGCTCGGGTTGCAGGTCGATCACCGCGCCCAGCGCCTCCAGCGCATCGGCGCTGCCGGACTTGGACGAGACGCTGCGATTGCCGTGCTTGGCCACCTTGGCGCCGGCGGCCGCCGCGACGAACATCGCGCAGGTGGAGATGTTGAAGGTGTGCGAGCCATCGCCGCCGGTGCCGACGATATCGACCATGTGCCGGCGATCGCTCACCTCCACGCGGCGCGAGAACTCGCGCATCACGGTGGCCGCGCCAGCGATTTCGCCGACGGTCTCCTTCTTGACCCGCAGCCCGGTGAGGATGGCGGCGACCATCGTGTCCGAGACCTCGCCACGCATGATCTGCCGCATCAGCGCGACCATTTCGTCGTGGAAGATCTCGCGATGTTCGATGGTGCGTTGCAGGGCTTCTTGCGGCGTGATGGGCATGGATGAAACCGGAGGAGTGCGGGAGAGGGAATGACGTGCGCCGATGGCCGCACGTTCGGCATTGGGTGACGACGCTGGCGCTCAGCCCGGGCGTTGCATGCGGAAGCGCGCCTGTTCCTGTACTTCGAAGTAGTCGGCGGGGCCGCCCGCGCGCAGGATGGTCTGCACACGCGCAGGATCGTAGATGCCGTCCTTTAGCGCGGCGTGGGCCAGGTGCACGGCCACAACCTCGCCCAGCACCAGCCAGGTATCGACCTGCTGCCCATCGGCGCGCTGCAGGCGTAGCAACTGGCTCAGCCTGCACTCGAAACTGACCGGGCTGGCGGCCACTCGCGGCGCATCGATCAACCGCGACGGCGCCGCCTGCACACCGGCCAGCACGAACTCGTCCACCTCCGCAGGCACGATCGCCGCGCTGGCATTCATCGCCTCGGCCAACGGGCGCGTCGCCAGATTCCAGGTGAACTGCCCGGTGGCCTCGATGTTGCGCACGCTGTCCTTCCAGCCGGTGCTGGCGAAACCGACGATCGGCGGCACATAGTTGAAGGCGTTGAAGAAACTGTAAGGCGCCAGGTTGGCGATGCCGTCGGCATCGCGCGTGCCGATCCAGCCGATCGGACGCGGCCCGACGATGGCATTGAACGGATCGTGCGGCAGGCCGTGTCCGTGGGCGGTTTCGTAGAAGTGGAAGCCCTTGGGGGATTCGGTGGCCGGCAGCGGGCTGGCTTGGGGAGAGAGCGGCATTGCGGTCACCTGGCCTGGTCGATTCGGAGCTCGGCGTCGTCGAGGATTTGCTGCCCCATCGGCAGGCCGTCGGTCCTATCGGCGGCGTCCATCCGCATGCGCGCGCCCGCGCTGCCGACGTGGGAAACCAGCGGTTTCGCGGCCCGTGTGAGCGCCTGCGCAGCGCAGGCGGTCGACGGCGGCTGCGCCGTGGCCTGTGCGGCCAACAGCAGCCCCATCGCTGCGATGCATGCCGGCAGCAGGCGACGCATCAGCGCTCCAGGAAGTTCTTCAGCAGGGCGTGGCCGTGCTGGGTGAGGATGGACTCGGGATGGAACTGCACGCCTTCCACCGGGAACTGACGGTGGCGCAGACCCATGATCTCTTCGATGGAGCCATCCGGGTTTTCGGTCCAGGCGGTGACTTCCAGCGTGGCCGGCAGCGTGGTCTTGTCCACCACCAGCGAGTGATAGCGGGTGGCCTGGTAACTGTCCGGCAGGCCGGCGAACACCCCCTTGCCCTCATGGCGGATCGGCGAGGTCTTGCCGTGCATGATATTGCCGGCGCGGATCACGTCGCCGCCATACACCTGCCCGATGCTCTGGTGGCCCAGACACACCCCCAGGATCGGCGTGGTCTGGCCCAAGCGCTCGATCAGCTGCAGCGAGACACCCGCCTCGTTGGGCGTGCACGGGCCCGGCGAGATCACGATGCGCTCGGGCCTGAGCGCGGTGATCTCATCGACGCTCATCGCATCGTTGCGCACCACCATGACCTCCGCGCCCAGCGCCTGCAGGTACTGCACGAGGTTGTAGGTGAAGCTGTCGTAGTTATCGAGCATGAGCAACATATCAGGCCTATCTATTTGTTTTAAAAAGGGACAAAGCCCGAAACAACTCACCGATACCCGCTCTGATACCCGCTAATTCATTTGGTACCCGAGCTGCTGGGGAGCGAGCAACACCGGATCATATCTTCGCACGGGCTCGCTCGAGCTTTTGGACCCTTGCGCGGTTGCAAGCCTACGAGACTGCCGTACAAGCCGGTTGACGCACTGAACGTGAAGTATGGGCTGTGCGCGTCGAAAGCTATCTTTCAGCCTCGGGGGCCTGATAGTCGTCTGCGCAGCGCCGTCCTGCGTTGCGAAGGCATACGGGCAAGCAGAAGGGCCCTTTTTGCTAGTTCAGTCTTCCAACAAGCCAAGGCCGTGTGGGATAACAGATCAAGCCATCAATGAGATGGCTGATATGACAAAAGCCCCCGAGCTGCGCCCGAGCTGCGTCCGGGCCGAAGCCTTGAACCACCGCGTGAAGAGCATGGAAGCAGAGGCATGACTACGTCCACGAAGTCTTCGTCCAAGAACTCTGGACTGCCCACTCGGCATGGCCAGCGCTGGAGCCCTGAGGAACTTGGAGAACTACTCGACGGCATCAAGCGCGGCCTGGATCTGGACCAGCTTGCCTGTAACCACCAGCGGTCACGTTCAGGCATCAGTGCGGCGGCAGCCCGCCTTCTTCCTGAGCAGATGCGGCCGGCAACGCGAACGCACTCGATTGCCGTCCTAGCCCAGTACCTACTGCAACAGCAGAAGAGTCCACAGACCTCGGCGACCGACAAAGTTCCTACCGACTCCGTATTCCAGAGAGAACCAAGTCTGATTCAGCAGGGGGCTTCAGCAAGTGAGCCTCCGGCCTCAAGTACGAGTGGTTTCACGGCCACGATTGAGGTGTCGAGTTCGAAGGTCCAGGACGCACCAACTGCAGACGAAGCACTGTTAGTTGACCACACTGACGTACCCATGTTGGTCGCCGTCGCGATTGAGAGCCTGAGCAACAAGCGCGACCGTGAAGTTCTGGAAATGCGCTTGGGTGTCGATAGCCAACGAATGACGCTTGCCCGGATCGGCAAGGAATGGGGAGTTACGAGAGAGAGAGTGCGTCAGATCCAGGAACGCGCACTGAAGAGACTGGCCGCTCGGGCACGTCGCGAAGGAACCGCGGGCGCCTCCCTTCGACGACTAATTAACGAGAGTTCCGCTGACTCAAGCGCTTCGGCGCCCTGGTTGATTGAGGCGGCTCGTAGCGGCTTCAACACCGCTCTGCCGCTGGCTTTGAAGTTCATGCTCAGGGCTGCAGGATTCCCAAAATCGGAGGTAGAGAACGCCATCCAGCTACAGTGCGGATTCGAAAGATCGCGCCGAACTGAAACGCGCGTGACGGCGTCTCGCTTCAAGGCAGCGGACAAGGTAGCCAACAAGGTGAGTCAATGGTTGAGTCAATGCGACTGGCCAGACCACATCAGGCCGCCACCACCCATTGAAGACTTGTGGGCGCTAAGGGAGGTTGGGGACACCGATATCGCCGGCAGCTACCACTCGGACAAGCTTGGACGATCTGTCCAGTACGAGTCGGGCCTTGAGCTGGACGTCATGTCACTCCTTGAAAAGAGCGAACAGGTGGCTTACTACCAGGAGCAGCCGGCAGCCATTCGTTATGCTTTCGGAAAGAAACATTACGACTACTATCCCGACCTTCTGTTCGCCACTACTGACGGGCGCTGTGCGCTCGTTGAGGTGAAGCCGACTAGCCAAATGGCACTGAGCATCAATCGGGCTAAGGCGAGTGCAGCTCGGGCATGGGCACACGCTCGCGGCTGGGGGTGGTTGGTGATGAACGAACGGCATACATTTCAGCAGGTGGCCCAGCTTGGGCTACCTGCTGAAAAAAGGTTATCGCTCGATCGAGAGTTGCAGGAACGCGGATCAATCACGTGGAAGGACACTCCGAGCCTGCGAACGCGTTACGGCCTCAGCACTTTGGAGCTCACGGCCTACATCATTCAGTCAGATGCTGAACTCGACCGGTCATATCGGATCACGCACCGAAGCGACAGAGCTTTGAACCGCCCCGACTTTCTTGAAGGCCGCGTGGTTTGAGTCAGGCCGCCTCGGCCTGACCGGTTTGTTGCCGATAGTAAGCCGCTTCGGCTTCCGCTGGCGGGATGTGACCGATCGGCCCCAGCAGTCGCTTGCGGTTGTACCAGTGCACCCAGTCCAGAGTGGCCAGTTCCACCTGCTCGCGATTGCGCCACGATCTGCGGTGGATTACCTCGGCCTTGTATAGCCCGTTGATCGTCTCGGCCAGCGCATTGTCGTAGCTGTCGCGCACGCTGCCCACCGACGGCTCGCCCCCGGCCTCGGCCAGCCGTTCGCTGTAGCGGATGCTCACTTGCTGCGATCCCCTGTCGGAGTGGTGGATCAGCTCCCCGTCCCTCTGTCGGGCATGCAGGGGCTGCTCCAAGGCATCGAGCACAAAGTCCGTCGTCATCGATGTAGAGGCCTTCCAACCCACGATCCGCCGCGCGTACACATCGATCACAAACGCCACGTACACCATGCCCTGCCAGGTCGAGACGTAGGTGAAGTCGCTTACCCACAGTGCATTCAGTCGCTCTGCCTGGAACTGCCGATTCACCCGATCCAGCGGGCAAGGCTGCGCCTTGTCGCTGTGCGTGGTCTTCACCACGTTGCCGCGGATGACGCCTCGCAGGCCCAGCCGGCGCATCAACCGTTCCACCGTGCATCGCGCCACCTGCCAGCCTTCACGCAGCAACTGCTTCCAGAGCTTGCGCCACCGTAGACCTGGCTGTTCTCGTCCCACACCCCGGCGAACCTGCGCCTCCAGTACTCGATCTCGCCACCAGCGGTCCGCACGCGCCTCCGGATCCGCCTCCCGGGCCGCGTGGCTGTAGTACGTCGACGGAGCGATCTCCAGCACCCGGCAGATCAGCTCGACTCCGTGGGCATCGCGATGCTCTGCAACGAACCCGGTCGCGGCTTGAAGCGGCGATCGAGCTCCGCCTGGCCGAAATACGCCGACGCCTTGCGCAGGATCTCGTTGGCCTGCTGCAGCTCGCGCACCTCCCGCTCCAGCGCCTTCATCCGCATCCGCTCGTCCGTCGTCAAGCCCGGACGCAGCCCCTGGTCACGCTCGGCACGACGTACCCAGTTGCGCAGCGTCTGGGCTGTGCACCCGATCTTCCCGGCAATCGACTCGATCGCCGCCCACTGCGAACTGTGCGTATCCTGGTGCTCCAGCACCATCCGCACCGCGCGCTCCCGGACTTCCGGGGAATATTTCATTGGCTTGGTCATCACTCCACCCTCTCAAGAGTTGGAGCCTCCAGGAATCCCGGGGCGGTTCAGAGCGTGGGCAGAATGGTCAGGGCGTCGCCCTGCAGGAGCTGGCTCTTATGGTGAGAGCCTTCCTGGATTCGCCAACGGCGATCGGAGGTGAGGCTCTCGGCCCTCAGGTGATTGAAGCCTCGACCATCCCACAATGCATTGGACATGAAGTCGATCGACCATCCGGCTTTGGGGCGTGCTTCGCATGCCAAAGGTTGTGGATCCAGTGTAGGCACTTGCGCGGTGTTCTCGGCCAAGTCGCGATAGCGCACATTGACATAGCGAAGCTGCTATTTAAACACCTCAAATGAGCGCTCCACTCTCGCACGCAGGCTGCTTGAACCTGTCTCAACTTGCTTCCCAAGCACACCCGCGCATGTTGCCGATGGCATGAATCGTTGATCGCTTGGCAGCGATAATGAGGCGTGCGTATTCGTGGCGCTACAGTTCCTTGCTGTCTCTTGGCTTCGGTGTATGCATCTTCAACAGACTCAAGCATGACAATAGAGGCATACACCTCTTTGAGTTCCGATGCTGCTGTTCTCTAGGTGCCCCTCTCTCTCGATGGACCTATCATAGATAGGTGACTTCCTCGGCTGGTTCTAGTGTTCGAAAATGCAGGGGGAAGCCACTTCCCACCCCTCCTAAAAGTCCGAAACCTCCCAGACTAAAAATAGAGCAATGAGCATAGCAACCGATCGCACTACACCATTCAATGACAGGCGCCTCCGGCATCTTAAACTCCCGATAGTTGCACTGAGCTTGGGCGAGCAAAGCCGCAGTCAAGGCCGCTATGACAGCAGCGCGACGTTGCCGACTACCACGGCCCTCCTTGAACGTACCTTGTTGCAGATCAAAACGATCTACGAAGAACGTGCTGCTGCAGGAGAGTCCTTCGAAGAGCGCTGGCTATCCGCCACAGAGAATCTCCAGGAATACGGCAACGCCACCAGCTACAGGCATTGGAAGGAGGAGCGCGCGCGACCAGAGGACGAATTGAAACTCTTTCTCCTCCCCTTCATCAAGACCCGTAAGGATTCAGCGGCCAGTAGAAAGGAGGGACACGAAAAGTGGCTGCGACAGGCGACGCGTGAAGTCACGGACATCGCCATCGGATACTGGGTTGAATCAAAGAATGCCGCTGATGCCGGCGACGAGACACGGATGCTGCACGCACTGATCGAGTGCCACTACTACATCGGCATCATCAATTCACCGATGACGCACTCCGAAGCAATGAGCGCCCAAGGCAGCAAGCGCGGCTTGCAACAAAGGCAAGCTCTTGAGCAAGCCGCGATTGAGGTACTCACGTCGTGGATAGAAAGCAGACCGAGAGATGCGTCGCCTAACAAGCGCTTCCACAAGGACGCAATGATGGAGCAGGTATCGGAGGAGCTATTGTCTTCCGAACGGTACGCCGCCGTGGTGGCGGACTACGACAAAACCATCAAAGGCCCCCCTGCAGAAGAGGGCGAGCCAGGGCACCGGCTCGCAGGTCCGCTGCTCCGTTGGGCGACCAAGGAAGCCGCCAAATACCCAGAGCTCAGTAAGGTGGCCGAAAAGGCCTCCCGCCTCCTTTCGGACCCATTACTACAAAAACGATAGCCCGTCAAACTCCAGCCTGTTTTTACCATGACAGGATTCAAAAGCAGCTCCAAAGTGCGACCCCTCAGACGGCAATGACGCCGTCTGAGGGACGGGCTCTCAGCCCACAACCACTTGGAGTCAGCATGAACAACATCGCCAACGCACACCGTCACGCCCGTACCCGCATGGCAGAGCCTGCAGCGCGCAGCGCTTCGGCCTCGAGCCTTGATCAGGTCGACCGCGAGTTCCAGGCCATCGTCCTGAAGCATCTCGAACGCATCCTTGCTTCCTTCCGCAGCAATGGTCAATCGAACCAGGCAGACCAGGTTCCTTCACCTCGCGCGGTACGCCTGCCTGAAGTCCTGAAGTTGCTAGGGATCTCGCGCAGCACGCTGTACAACCGCCTCGACGAGGCTTCTCCCCAGTACGACCCTGACATGCCCCGCCCTTTCAAGCTGGGCAAGGGCGACCGCGCACCCACGGCTTGGCTGCACCAGGACATCGTCGTTTACATCGAATCCTGCGTCGCTGCGCGCAGCTCGCACTAAGGAGGCCGACCAATGAACGAGATCAACATCAAGTCAGCTGCCACGAGCGTGCAGAGCCAGGCCGAGCGCATCGCGATGTCCTTGCGTACCCTGAAGCCCAATCCGAAGCAGCAGAAGGAGGAGCTGTTCGCCCTGCTCTACCCGGTGATCACAGAGCTGATGGACCAGGGCATTACGCAGAAGGCCATCCTCGCCATGCTGTCCAAGAAGGGGTTGAAGCTCCACCCGGCTCGTTTCAAGGAACTGCTGGAGCAGCACGCCAAAGAAACGGTCACCTCGGACGTGGAGGACGCAACATGATCCGGCGCAACCCCGACAACTTCCCGACCAATGCGCTGTATCCGCTGATCCGCGACGCCGTGCTGGAGACGCAGGACAACCTGCAGGCACCGCTCGCGCTGATCGCCAGTTCCTTCGGCACGGTCATGTCTGCAGCTTGCCAAGGCCTGGTTGTGGTGGAGACACCTACCGGTCAGGAGCGGCCCGCGTCGCTGTTCTACGCAACCATCGCCGACTCCGGTGAGCGCAAGACTGCCTGCGACAATCTCGTAGGTGATCCTTTGCTCGAGTACGACATTCGCCTCGCATCCACCTCCGAGGGCGATGTCCATACGTACCAGGCAGAGATGACCTGTTGGAAGGCAAAGCACAAGATCCTTCAGCGCAAACTTCAGAAGGCAATCGAGGCAGACTCCGATGAGGAGGTCAACTCGATCCGCACTAAGTTGATCGCACTCAACGCCGAGAAGCCGCAGAAAATTGAACACGCCCAGCTGATCCACCAGAGCATCACCGAACGCCCACTGATGGAGGCATTGCGTGGCGAGGGCAAGTCCGTCGTAATCATGAGCTCCGAGGGTGAAATCATCTTGAAGGGAGGTGTCACCAACAAATTCGGCGTGATCAACGAGGCGTGGGACTGCCCGAAAATCCTAAGCTTCCAGCGCGCCGACGTGAACTATGTTGCACGGCATCCCAACATGACGCTCAGCTTCATGGTGCAGGAGGAGGTGTTCAAGGACTTCATGGACAAGCGTGGCCGGCTCGCGCGCGGCTCCGGCTTCTTGGCTCGGTTCCTGGTCGCTTGGCCGTCTTCAACCATGGGCTTTCGCTACATGACCCTGGATGAGCCAGTGTGGGAGAAGCTGAAGCTCTTCCACGCCCGGGTTCGCGAGCTGCTCGAACTGCGTTTCCAAGCTTGTTCGACGCCGGTGCGGCTGACCTTTACCCAAGAGGCAAAGGAGCTCTGGGTAGACCACCAGAATCGTGTTGAGGCAGCCATGCATAAGGACGGGCAGCTCTTCGGTATCCGCGACTTTGCCGCAAAGGCACTGGACAACGCGAGCCGCCTGGCAGCGATCCTGCATTTCTTTTCGGGCCAGCCGGGGCTGCAGATCAGTCACGAGACGCTTAAGCGTGCGCTGACCATAGTTAACTGGCACATCAACGAGGCACTTCAGATGTTCAGCGGAGACGATATCCCCGAGGATGAGGACGATGCTCACAAGCTGACCGATTTCATGCATCGCAAGTACTACTCACGTGGACGGTCAACGGTTCGCCGCAACATCCTCCGGAAGGAAGGCCCGATCCGCCATCAGGGGCGCTTCGAGGCAGCGCTTGACTACCTCCAAGACACCGGCGTGATACGCGTTCGTTATCACAATGAAGAGAGCGGCAGCGGACCGCTCTGGGTTGAGATGCTGCGGAGCTTCTTTAACAACCCTTCCTTGTAGAGGGGCAGCCCCTCCTCCAAGAGCCGCCCACTGGGCGGCTTTTTTGTTCATCTAAGGCGCTGCACACCATGCACAGTGCCCCAAAAGTAGCGGTGTGCATCGTGTGCACGGCCTAGGGCGAGAAACTTATGCCGGGGCCGACGTCCCCCCGTCCTGAGTAGCAGTCGGGTTTAGAGTCCGGGGTTGATGATATCGCTGTTGGCAAGTTGTTGTGCATAGGCGGCTGGTGTCATACCGCCGATTGCTTTCTTGGGCCGATCTTCGTTGTACTCGCGTCGCCACCGTTCGATTTCGGTGCGCGCATGCAGCAGCGTTGGGAACCAGTGTTCATTGAGGCACTCGTCGCGTAAGCGGCCAT